>CAYRJS010000113.1:0-8016 GCA_964424535.1 uncultured Aquimonas sp. | reverse complement strand
CAGGCGGAAAAACGCTGGCAGCAGGCCCTGCCCGAAGCGCAGCACCCGCGCATCCTGCTGGTTTCAGTCGATCCGGAGCGCGACAACCCGGAACTGCTGAACCAGTACGCCACCCACTTCAGCCCGACCATCCTGAGCGGCACCAGCGATGTGGAAAGCCTGACCCGGCTGGCCAAATCGCTGAGCATGGTGTTCGCCAAGACCCCGCTGGGGCCGGAACCGCAGAACTACACCATCGACCACACCAGCTGGGTCGCGGTGCTGGATCCCGACGCGCACCTGGCCGGCTTCATCCGCCCGCCGCTGGATCCGGAAGCCATCGCGCAGGATCTTCAAACGCTGGTGGAAGCACGCTGATGTCGGCCGCGATCAAGGCGCAATACCTGCTTCCCCATCGCCTGCTCTCGCGCCTTGCACTGCGCGCCTCGCGCAGCGAAGTGCGGCCATGGAAGAACTTCCTGATCCGCCAGGTGCTGGCACATTTCGATGTGGCGATGGACGAGGCCGAACAGCCGGACGCGTTCGCCTACCCGAGCTTCAACGCCTTCTTCACCCGCGCCCTGAAACCCGGCGCACGCCAGCCCGATCCTGATCCTTCCGCACTGTTGATGCCTTCGGACGGACGCATCAGCCAGGCCGGAAACATCGAGCAGGGCCGCATCTTCCAGGCCAAGGGCCAGCATTACAGCGCAGCCGAACTGCTCGGTGACGAAACCGCCGCCGCACCGTTTTCCGACGGCCGCTTCCTCAACATCTACCTGGCCCCGCGCGACTACCACCGCGTGCACATGCCCTGGACCGGCACCCTGCGCGAAACCCTACACGTGCCGGGCCGCCTGTTCAGCGTCTCGCCCGCAACCGCTGCGGCGGTGCCGCGCCTGTTCGCACGCAACGAGCGCCTGGTCTGCCATTTCGACTGCGACTTCGGCCCGATGGCAGTGGTGATGGTCGGCGCGATGCTGGTATCCGGCGTGGAAACGGTCTGGAACGGCGTCAACATCCCCAAATACGCCAACCAGCCGCTGCGCCGCGATTTCCGCGGGCAGAACATCGTGCTGGAACGCTTCGCCGAAATGGCACGCTTCAACTACGGCTCCACCGTGATCGTGCTGCTGCCGGCCAGCGCCGCCGAACTGGTGGACGGACTGCAACCACAACAGACGGTACGCGTCGGCGAACGGTTCGCGCTGCTGCGCTGAACAACACCACCAATCAGTAACAAACCCAATCTGAATACCCGGGCTGCGTGGCTACCCGGCTTGATCCTTGATGCGTCCGGGCTGAGGCGTAGGAAGAAGATTGAGCACGACCCTGTCACCGGCAGACGGATCGCTGCAAAAACCAAACGGCGACCCGAAGGCCGCCGTTTCGTTTCCACTTTCTTTCTGTCTTCGCAAGCTGGTCCCCGGATGAAACGGGGAGATCGGAACATCAATCCTCAATCGTGGCCGGCAGCAGTTTCGCCGGCTCGGGCTGGGCCTGTACCTGCAACTGGCCGTCCTTGACCGTGACATCGACGCGGCCGCCGCCGACCAGTTGGCCGAACAGCAGTTCGTCGGCCAGCGGGCGCTTGATCCTGTCCTGCAGCACGCGCGCCATCGGGCGGGCGCCCATCTGCGGATCGAAGCCGTGCTCGGCCAACCAGCGCCGCGCTTCGGGATCGACACTGAGCACCACGTGCTTTTCCTGCAACTGGGTTTCCAACTCGATGATGAACTTGTCCACCACGCGCAGGATGTAGTCGAAATCCAGTCCACGGAACTGCACCACCGCATCCAACCGGCTGCGGAAGCACGCTGTGCGGTGTCTTGACGACTGATATCAGCTCCTCCAGTATCGTCTTTTTCAACTCCATGATTCCGCTCCTCGTGGACAAGCCAGCATTGTCTCAATGGGCAGATACACAGTTCAATTTATAGAACTCTATACGGCCAACGTGATCGAATCACTGAACATGGTGATGCGCAAGCACACCCGCAACCGGTGTATCTTCCCCAACGACGAATCGGCGCTGAAGGCGATGTTCCTGGCGATCCGGGAGGCGTCGAAGAACTGAAAATAGATCCATCACTGGAAGCCGGCACTTCAGAGCTTCCAGCTCATGTTCGGCGAGGAGTGTGCCTCGCTGGGGGCGCCATGAAAACCGCAGGAAACACAGCTCGTTTGACAGACCCGAAACATAGTTCATTTGACAAACCCCAATCGATCAAATGCAATTACCTCACCTCAAATGCACACCAAACCAGTGCGCAAAAAAAACAACCCACCCTCACCAATAAGGATAAACATGAGTACCCCCTATAGAGACAATTCAATTTTCAACAACATATCCCTCTTGGCTGCCGTGGTTGCTGGCGTAGTGGCACTCGTCACACCCTCTCTAACATCAGCCACCTTCCATGACCAAGGCATGACTTTCGCCACATTCAGAACAGACTTCACACAAGCAAGCAAGGGACTTGCATCTAACCCCTTGACTCTGGATCCATGCATATACTCCCCTTCAGACCCAATTAGCATTCATACCTGCTTCTATAGCCCAGCCAGCTACCCCTTCTCCAACTCATGGAGTATGAATGTAATACCTTACATAAGCAATTTCTGGGTGATGCATATGAATGCAGAGCCGTGGCCTTACTCTCTGAGCGGACCACCTGGCCAGTCACTTCCACGAGCAAATCCAGGGCATGGTGTTTTAGGATTCTCCCCCATCAACGGAAGCTCTATTGGAGAATACTTCTACAGAGCGCATATAGTTTTGAATAATACACTTTCAAACACCTCCCTACATTCAGCATACCCCTACCACATACCATTCATAAGTTTTGGCGCAGACAATAATCGCGGCAACGGCGGAATGGTCGGATACACTGACAACCCGACACAACATGGCACTGTAGAATTCACTGCAAAAATATGGGATATGTGGCCAGAAGCTGCAGGCTCAGGGGGATCCAACTTCATGATGTATGCCTTTGCCTTATGGGGCGACACTCCAAGAATGCTCATGATCAATCTTTATGGCCAGAACCTGAGCTGGTCGGATGACAGCTCTGATTATATCCACCGACACTGGGATTGGAACACGCAAGAATCCTTCCTTTATCCTGGAGCAGATATTGTTTTTATCGACATTGACCGACTAGACGAATTGTGCGGATCTGTACTAGGAGACGGAAACTTGATGAGTTATGTCGGAGAAGAGCAGGATTATGTAATCGACCTGACCACGTCTTTCCGATGCCTCAGCAGTCTGCCTGGCACATGGGATCAACCTATGCCATCTAGCTCTGTTCCCATAAGGGGAGTCCACTGGGCGAACGAAGCCATGGGAACTGCTGCTGCACTCTGGACCTCGGTTCACAATCCAAGAATGACCAAGACCCAAGTGATCGGCGACTATCTGACGACCTCTTACCTCAAGAAAGAAGCCGCTACTAACATCACACATGAAAGCCTTAGCTTTTCATCTGCGGGCAAGGAAGTACTGAACATCCGGAACACCATGCGCAATAATTGTGAAAAGGATACAAATTGCTGGAAGCAGCATCAAATGATGCTTGAAGGAAAATATCGACCCATCACTGACGCCACAGCCCACAGAAAATCAAGGATTTTTCGTGACAGCCTTCCCATTCAGGATCAACAAGAGGAAACCCGCCAATGAAAATCATACCCACACAAGGGGTACATGAAGGTCGCAGCAGCCACGCGACATCCAAACTGTTCCTTGGATTTTCTCTGTCCCTGCTACTTTTCGGCGTCCATGGCTCGGTTTTGGCCGCATCGCCATCGATAATCGACATCGCCGCCGGCGATGCAGAGCAACTGATGCAAGAGTTCGCTTCGGCATGGGAGCGTGGTGGCAGCACCACGTTGCGCCTTGCTCCGAGCAGCACCTATCACGTTGGCTCCCTGCTCCCCCATGTGCCACAACAATCCGGCAAGGAAGGCCTGGTCATTCATCTGCAAGGGCGCGGCGCCCAGCTGATTTTTGATAGGACTGATCACTACAGTTCAGCCGATTTTGTCGGCATTTTCCTTTACCCTGGCGAACAATTGAAAATATCCCAACTGGATATTCGCATCGAAAATACCAGCCTTCGTGGTTTTTTCGATTTTCGTGGCGATGCCGTACTGGAAGATGTCAGCATCACAGACAGCCACCTGACCGGCAACGCAGCAGCATCCCTTATCGACGTGCGAGGCTCGTTGCACGCAGTAAATCTGACCATTGCCGGGAATCAGGTTGAAACCACGATGTCATCCGTACATCACCTGATCAGCGCTTCAGCAGCCACTTCCAACATCGTATTGGAGAACGCCACCGTAGCGGACAACTGGGGCATATATCGCAACACCCGCCAGCCGATCGGATTGAGTGACGAGTACGACGAGAGATTTTCCGTGAAAAACTCTGTCATCAACAGATGTGATCGCGGCAAGTCCATCAACAGTCTGGGTGGAAACCTCTTTCTCGACCCTGCTTGCGGCGCAGGCCCAGACGACCGCCTTGTCACCGATGCTCGCTTCTTGACGGTGGGTCAGCACGGCGGCCTGGTCTCCACCTATGCGATTTCCCCCGACAGCCCGGCCATTGGTGCCGGTTTGACAGAGGATTGTGCCGCCACCGATGCCCGTGGGCAGGTACGCCACAGGCGTTGCGATGCCGGCGCATACCAGTTCGGCATCGGCAGCGCCGAAGCCGCTCTGGATCGTGGCGGCGTCAACGGCAGCTGGTACGACGTGGACGGAAGTGGCGTCTTGATGGTGAACCGCAACAACGATCGCGATACGTTGCTGGCATGGTTTGGCTACGACAACCAGCAGCATCAAGTGTGGATTTACACCACCGTGCCCTTTGCGCTGTCTGGCGAAAGCGCCATTGCCTACATCAATGACGTAGCTCCCTCATCACCTGACAGCTGGCCCACACCACGCGAGGCAGGGACCTTGGGCGTTTCGTTTTCGTCCTGTCATCAGGCACGCGTGAAGTTCGACAGCAGCGCCGCCGACCTGCCCTCGTTCGAACTCGACCTGTCACGCCTGACCTTCACCGCACAGTTGGGATGCGTTGAGGCTGAGGCACAGGAAGAAGATTGAGCACAGCCTGTCGCCGACAGATGGGTAGCTGCAAACAAAGAAACGGCGGCTTTCGGGCCGCCGTTTCGTTTCCACTTTCTTTCTGTCTTCGCAAGCTGGTCCCCGGATGAAACGGGGAGATCGGAACATCAATCCTCAATCGTGGCCGGCAGCAGTTTCGCCGGCTCGGGCTGGGCCTGTACCTGCAACTGGCCGTCCTTGACCGTGACATCGACGCGGCCGCCGCCGACCAGTTGGCCGAACAGCAGTTCGTCGGCCAGTGGGCGCTTGATCCTGTCCTGCAGCACGCGTGCCATCGGGCGGGCGCCCATCTGCGGATCGAAGCCGTGTTCGGCCAGCCAGCGCCGCGCTTCGGGATCGACACTGAGCACGACGTGCTTTTCCTGCAGCTGGGTTTCCAGTTCGATGATGAACTTGTCCACCACGCGCAGGATGTAGTCGAAATCCAGCCCACGGAACTGCACGATCGCATCCAGCCGGTTGCGGAATTCCGGGGTGAAGCTCTTGCGGATCGCTTCCATCGCATCGGTGCTGTGGTTCTGCTCGACGAACCCGATGGTGCGCCGTGCCGCCTGCTGTGCGCCGGCGTTGGTGGTCATCACCAGCACCACATTGCGAAAGTTGGCCTCGCGCCCGTTGGTATCGGTCAGCACGCCGCGGTCCATCACCTGCAGCAGGATGTTGAAGATGTCCGGGTGCGCCTTCTCGATCTCGTCCAGCAGCAGCACGCAGTGCGGCGTCTTGACGATCTTTTCGGTCAGCAGTCCGCCCTGGTCGAAGCCGACATAGCCCGGCGGTGCGCCGATCAGGCGGCTGACCGAGTGCGCTTCCATGTATTCGCTCATGTCGAAGCGGATCAGCTCGATGCCCAGCTGCATCGCCAGCTGGCGCGTGACCTCGGTCTTGCCGACGCCGGTCGGGCCGGCGAACAGGAAGCTGCCGATGGGCTTGTCCGGGCTGCCCAGCCCCGAACGCGCCATCTTGATCGCGGCGGTCAGGGTGTCGATGGCCTCGTCCTGGCCGAACACGACCATCTTGAGGTTGCGCTCCAGGTTCTTCAGCACGTCCTTGTCCGAGGCCGAGACCTGCTTGGCCGGGATGCGCGCCATCTTGGCCACGATCAGTTCAATTTCCGGCACATCGATCAGCTGCTTGCGCTCGGCCTCGGGCACGACACGCTGACGCGCGCCGGCCTCGTCGATCACGTCGATCGCCTTGTCCGGCAGCAGGCGCTCGCCGATGTGCTTGACCGAAAGATCAACGGCAGCGCGGATCGCGTCATTGCTGTATTCGACCCGGTGATGGTCCTCGAAGCGCGATTTCAGCCCCTGCAGGATCTCGATGGTCTCGGCCACCGAAGGCTCCACCACGTCGATTTTCTGGAAACGACGCGCCAGTGCGTGGTCCTTCTCGAACACGCCACGGTATTCCTGGAACGTGGTCGAGCCGATGCAGCGCAGCTCGCCCGAGGACAGCGCCGGCTTGATCAGATTGGAAGCGTCCATCGTGCCACCCGACGCCGAGCCGGCACCGATGATGGTGTGGATCTCGTCGATGAACAGGATCGCGTTCTCTTCCTTCTTCAACTGCGCCAGCACGCTTTTCAGGCGCTTCTCGAAATCGCCGCGGTACTTGGTGCCGGCCACCAGCGCGCCCAGATCCAGCGCGTAGATGGTGGCGTCCTTGAGCACTTCGGGCACCTGGCCGTCGACGATGCGCTTGGCCAGCCCTTCGGCCAGCGCGGTCTTGCCGACGCCGGCCTCGCCCACGTACAGCGGGTTGTTCTTGCGCCGCCGGCACAGCACCTGGATGGTGCGTTCGACTTCCTCGGCGCGGCCGATCAGCGGATCGATCTTGCCCAGGCGGGCCTGTTCGTTGAGGTCATTGGCGAACTCGCTGAGCGGATTGGCCGGCTTTTCCTCGATCGCCTCGCCGTCCTTGCCGGTTTCGGTTTCCGGCTTGGGCAGGTCATGGCCGATCTTCGCCACGCCGTGCGAGATGTAATTGACCACGTCCAGGCGGGTGATTTCCTGCTGGTTGAGGAAATACACCGCGTGCGAGTCCTTCTCGCCGAAGATCGCCACCAGTACGTTGGCGCCGCTGACTTCCTTCTTGTTGGACGACTGCACGTGGTAGACCGCGCGCTGCAACACGCGCTGGAAACCCAGCGTGGGCTGGGTGTCGCGGCTGTCTTCCACCGGCAGCACCGGCACGTTCTCGGCGATCACGCTGCGAAGCTCGCTCGCCAGACGGCCCAGGTCGGCACCACAGACCCGCAGCACGCCGACGGCGGAAGGGTTCTCCAGCAGTGCCAGCAGCAGGTGCTCCACCGTCATGAACTCGTGCCGGCTTTCGCGCGCCTGCTTGTAGCACTGGCCGATGGTGTATTCGAGGTCTTTGCTGAACATCGATACCTTTCCTATGCGAAGGGTGATGCGGGAACGCACCACGATGGCCCGTATGTGGGGGCGGTCAGGCCGGCTCCATAGTGCACAAAAGTGGATGCTGATGGGTACGTGAGAATCCGTTCACCTGTTCGACCTTGGTCTCGGCCACCTCACGGGTGAACACGCCGCACACGCCCTGCCCGCGCGTATGCACATGCAGCATGACCTGGGTGGCGCGCTCGCGGTTCATGCTGAAGAACACCTGCAACACCTCCACCACGAAGTCCATCGGGGTGTAGTCATCGTTCAGCAGCAGCACCCGGTACAGCGGCGGCGGGCGCACCTCCGGACGTGCCGGCGCGATCAGTACGCCGTGGTCGGATTCGTGTTCGTGCTCGTGTTCGTGTTGGCTGGCCTGGCTCATGGTGCTCAAGTATATGGACCCGTCCGCCGCTTCCCAAGGCGGCTCATGCCGCCGCACCGGGCCGCATGTCGCCGCTGTCGAGCCAGCGCTGGTGCCAGCCCA
>CAYRJS010000112.1:0-8052 GCA_964424535.1 uncultured Aquimonas sp. | reverse complement strand
TCGGTCGCCAGTACCAGATCAAGCAAGGGGATGATGCCGTTGAGCGGGGTTCGGATTTCGTGGCTCATGGTGGCCAGGAACTCGCCCTTGGCCATGGTCGCGGCTTCGGCTTCCTGCTTGGCCACCATCAGTTGCTGTTCCAGGGCCTTGTGGCGTTCCAGTTCGGCCAGAAGATCCTGTTGTTCGGACTGCACCGGGGGTGGAGGCGGCGACATGGCTGCGGGCACAGCCGGCATCACGGCAGCTTCGCTGTCGGGCTTGTTGTCTACGGGCAGCGCGTTGGCCACCAGCACTGCGGCAGCGCCGATGGCAGCGGTCAGCATCAGGCTATTGGCCCAAGCCGGTGCCAGCCATGCCCCCAGGCCAGCAGCCAGCGTGATGGTGCATCCCAACAAGGTAATGAAGCGCAAGGTCGACATCACAACACCGCCGAGCTGAAGTCAAAATCCAGGGATCTGCTGGCCAATTGCACCAGATTGCCCTGGATGTAGTCGATGCCCGACATCCACAGCACGGCGGCCGTCCGGGTTTCTTCCACACGGGGAGCGATCACGGCAATGTCTTTTTCGTGCAGGTATTCGACCGAGGCGCCGAATTGGGCGCGGCGGGTGTTGTTGTCCAGGCCGGCAATGATGGCGGGCGCCGCCTTGACCATGTCGATCGGCAGGGCTTCCAGGGCGCTGTCGTGGACTTCGTCGGCGCCATAGCGGTTGAGGCAGAAACGCAGGCCGTTTTCGACCAGACGGGTACAGACAGGCAGCAGGGCGTCGAGGTGCGGATAGGCTTCCTCGGTATTGATCTCGATCACCAGGGCGCTGCCGATGCGCTCGACGCCTTGCAAAGACTGCAACAGCCAGGTGACGTAATCGGGCTGGAGCAGGGTTTCCACCGACTGGCTGACGAACAGGGTGACCGGCTTGGCGATGGCCAGCCGGCTGGCGGCTACGTCCCGGGCCTTGCTCAAGGCCCAGCGGTCGAATTCGGGCAGTCGACCCTGGGCCCGCAGTACTGGCAACAATTCGGCGGCGGTGAGGTCCTGCGCATCGTCGCGGCGCAGACGCAGCAAAGTCTGGTATTGGGCCTGGCCATCGCTTTGCAGGGCAATGATCGGCTGGTAATCCAGATCCATCTGTCCCTGTTCGAGGGCGTCGGCCAGCAGGGCCTGGATCAAGTGCAGACGCTCGGTATCGGCTGCCGCCACGGCGGGTGCTGGCGGGGTGACAACCGGGGTATCCGGCAGGCGGGCATCGTGTTCGGCGGCGTTGAGCACGGCCGTGGCATCGGCGAAGGGTTGTTGCAACTCGGCCACGCCCACCACGACATCAAGCGAGACCATGCCGCGCGGGGTTTCAAAAGGCGTGAAAGCAATGGCGTCACGCACCTGCTGGGCATCCAGACGCAATTGCTCGGGTGATGAAAGCGGATCGAAGATCAGGAAACAGCCGTCGCCATAACGGCTGGCCAGGGTGCTTGCACCCAGATGGGTAACGAGAAATTGGGCCACATCCTCCAGCAACTCCTCGATCGTGGTCAGGCCCAGTTGCTGGCGCCACTCGGCGACCTGCTTGATACCGATGAACATGACTCCGCCCGTGCGCTGGGCCGGTTCGGTTTCCAGCAGGGCCTGTTCCAGGCGCTCCAGCATGGCAGAACGAAAGTACAGGCCGGTCACGCTGGCGGTGGCGGTTGGTTCCGGTTGTGGAGCCACGGGCGTGTGCCGAAGCACGGCGCGGGCGCGGCGGATGCGGTTGTTGACGGTAGCGATCAGGTATTTCGGCCGGATCGGCTTGGACAGGAAATCGTCGCCCCCGACACTGAGTGCCTCGTAGTGCTTGTCGGTATCCATCTCGCCGGACAGGAACACGATGGGAGTATTGAGAAATTCATCGTGCTCACGGATCAGGGCGGTCAGTTCGATACCGCTGCAATTGGGCATGTACAGATCCATCAGGACCAGATCCGGCTGGAAGCGCTGCATGGCTTCCATCACCTTGAGGCCGTCTTCGACCACCTCGGCCTCCATCCCGGCATTGCGCAGGATGGATTCGGCGAACAATCCCTGGGAGCGGTCGTCTTCCACGATCAAGACGCGCTGGCGATCGTCCTTGGGCGGCTCCAGCAGGCGCTCGATATGGGCGATCACCTCATCGGAACTGTCGGGTGCGAACAGCAGGGCATCGGCCCCGGCACGCCGGGCCATCAGGCGCGTTTCCATGGTGTCGGCCTGGCACAGCACCAAGAGCTTGATGGGATCGGAGCTGCGCTTGCGGGCGATCTGCAGGACTTCGCCGATACTGGGCAATTCCTGCTTGAACTGGGCATCGACCAGGACCAGATTGGGCGTCAAAGCACCCAGGATCTCGCGTAATTCCTCGGCGTTGTCCAAAAGCTCCAGTTCGTATTCCAGTTGCTCCAGACGTTGATCCAGTTCGCAGGCCAGATCGTCACTTTCGGTCAGATGATAGATGCGCGAACCGGTACCGGATTTGAGCTTGGGCCGCAATGGCTCGGCCCGGACTGCAACAGCAGGAGCGACGGGACGACGGGGCGGTACGGGTGCAACGGGTTGGATCGGAGTCTTGACTGGCGGTGGTTGGGGCGGTGCCGGAGCGACAGCTGGTGTGGCAAGGCCTGCAGGGTCAGGGGCCAGAGCTGCCGTCGCAAGGGGGGCCCTGGGGGTTTCCGGTTGTGTCGCTGGTGGCGGTGCGGGACGCAAGTCGGACCTGGACACTGCCGGTGCGCTCGCTGGCGCCACGGCTGCGGGTATCGATGCCGCGGTGGGTTCGGCAGGTGTGGGCGGTGATTCGGGTGCCAGTGTCCAGGCATCGTCTTCGATGGTTGCGGCGGTTGCGGCGGTGCTGGTTGTGGCTGGCTCCAGACCCCAGTCGTATTCGTCGTCCGAATCCGTGCTCGAAGACGAGAAGAAGTCGTCGAGGGGGTCAGTCGGTGGTGCTTCCGGCCGGTCGAGGATTTCGGTCACGTGCGGGGCCACGCTTTCCTGCACGATTTCCAGTGAAGACGAATTCAGATTGCCGCCCGCGATTACGGCATCGATATCGATGTTGTCGAAGCCGAAGGGGTGTTGCGATTCGGCCGAATCAGCCTCGTTGACAGTTGTGGACTCGGGATAACTGGGCGGGGCGGCATCATCGGTCCAGCGTCGCCAGAAAGCCGGTGGAGGCATCTCGATGCGGGCATTTTCGCTCTGCCGGACCGATACCCGGCGCCCGTCCGTGGCAGGTGATTCCATGTCGATGCGCCGGAATGCATCAAGGATGGCCTCGAAGGCTTCATCGTCGGGTGTGTTGGCCTGCTCAAGGGTAACGGCCAGCGCCGATTCCAGGATCTTCCAGGTGCTGGTGTCCTGGTCCGATTCATCGCGTATCAGTTGCTCCTGCAGGGCCACCACGTCGTGATGCACCAGCCAGGCTGCATTGATGTCCCAGGCCTGTTTGCGCAAAAAAGCCAGCCGCCCCCGAAGCTCTTGCAGGCGCTGCGAGTAAAAGGCGGCAAAGGCCGGTGTGCGAAACAACCTGGCTGCAGTGTTGGGCTGCGGCTGCATGGTGCGAGATCACCTCTCCCCCAAGGGCTGTCCAACTATAACCGCGCGGGATGGTTGCTGTCAGGCAAAATCAACCGCGTCAGGCGACGCCCCAGACGCCACACATGCCGCGCCAGCCACCAGGCGACCAGGGCCGCGCCGATGCTGATGACCAGCAGCACGATCAAGGCCAGCCACGGATGGGCAAAGACCAGGGCCAGTGCACCCAGGGCGACGGCGTCCTCGCCTACCGAGGCGGTCACGTTGCTGAGAGGTTCCGGCGAGGTATTGATCAGGCTGCGGGTGCCACTCTTGAGGCCATGACTGAGCAGGGCGGTTGCGCCTCCGGCCACGGCCCAGCCCAGGCTCATTTCGCCATCGGGCCCAGCCAGGGCGGCACTGGCGAGGAAAGCCCCGGCCGGCACCCGCAACAAGGTCTGGAAAAGATCCCAGAGCGAATCCACGCCGGGGATCTTGTCGGTGGCAAATTCAACTGCGGCCAGCAAGCCGGATACACCCAGCACCCACGGTGACTGGCACAACTCCAGGGAGCCTGGCAGATCCAGCCAGCCCAGCCAGCCGGCCAGGCCCAGACCGAAGACGGTCAGATAGGCGCGGATCCCGGCCAACCAGGCCAGGGTGACCCCAAGGGCAAAGATCTGGGCTTCGCTCATCATGTGTCTCCTGATGCGGGTTTGGCTGTGCGTCGGGTGGCAGTATACCCATCAATGCAAGGGCTTCGGTTGACGCGCTGCGGCCACGATGGCTAACTGTTGGGCCATTTTTTCAGCCTATGCCCATGGCCGCCACGCCACGCTCACGCCTTGTCGTTACCGAGCATCGTCCGTATCGCCGTGTCGTGATCGGGGCGATGATGGTTCTGGTGACGGGGCTGATCGCGCTGGCGTTTTGGCTGGGCGGCTATCTTGCGGTTCCCGAAGCCGCCAGTCTGCGCGACCGGGTGCAAACGTTGGAGGCCGACAAGATCGTTGCCGATCAACGCCTGGTTCAGCTCAATCAACGCGTTGCCACGCTGGAGCGCTCCGAGCAGGTGGAACGCGATGCCTCCAAGGCCTTGCAGGCCACCCTGGCCGAACGCGATACCGAGCTGGCGCGCTTGCGCACCGATGTGGCCTTTTACGAGCGCATTGCCGGCGGTGATACCCAGCGCCAGCCCCTGGCCGTGCACAGTCTGGTGTTCGAGCCCCTGGACGATGGCAGTTGGCGGTATCTGTTGACCCTGACCCAGAACCTGAAACGGGCAGCCCTGAGCAAAGGTCAGTACAGCCTGCGTGTGGAAGGCGTCCAGGACGGTACCTTGCGGACCCTGACCTGGAGCGATCTGGTGCAAACTCCGGAAGCTGCGCCAGGCGAATTTTCGTTCAAGTATTTCCAGCAGATCGAAGGCAGCCTGATGCTGCCCAAAGGTTTCGTACCGCACCGTGTGCGGGTCAATATCCATTCTGACCAAGGCCAGTCCGAACAGGTGCTGCCGTGGTCGGAAACCCCAGTACAGGAGTGATCTCAACCATGTTAGGTGGCAGCAAGAAAAAGGCCTCACGCCCCAATGGCGGGGTCGAAACCCTGATCGGCCAGCACGCCCGCATCTGTGGTGACATCCATTTTGATGGTGGCCTGTATATCGAAGGCGTGGTCGAAGGTGCGGTCATCGCCGAGGAAGGGCAAGCCAATGCGGTGCTGACGCTGGCAGAAAACGGCCGCATCGAAGGTGAGGTGCGCGCCCCGGTGGTGATCCTCAACGGTCACCTGACCGGGGATATTCATTCCAGCGTGCGCGTGGAGTTGGGTGCGTCCTCACGGGTCGAGGGCAATGTTCACTATATGGTGGTGGAAATGATGGCCGGAGCCATGCTCACCGGTCGCTTGATCCACGAAAGTGGTGCTCCCAAGCAGTTGCCAGGCCCGGATTCGAAAGAGTGATGTGGGTGCCGGCTTGGCTGCCAGGACGCAGGTGATTCTTTCGCCTGCTCGCAGGCGTTATCCTGTACCGATGAATCAGATCACGCCTTTGCCTTTGCCTTTGCCCGGTTCCGGTTCCGGTTCCGCACCTGAGCCGGGACAGTCCCTGCCGATCTTCACCGCTGCTGCGGCCGCACGGGTGCGCGAGCTGGTGCTGGAAGAAGGCAAGCCCGCGCTCAAATTGCGCGTCAGTGTCTCCGGGGGCGGCTGTTCGGGCTTCCAGTACAGCTTCGAGTTCGATGACGACCCGCAACCCGAGGATCTGTTGCTGGAGCGCGAAGGCGCCCAGCTTCTGATCGATTCGCTCAGCCTGCCGTATCTGGCCGGAGCCGAGGTCGATTATGTCGATGACCTGCGCGGTGCCCAGTTCGTGGTGCGCAACCCCAATGCCACCGGCACCTGCGGGTGCGGGTCGTCCTTTACTGCGTAGGAGCCTGGCTCACACGCGGCATGGATAGGCACGAACGCAGTCTGCGCAATCATTTTGCCGGTCTGGCCCTGGACCGCGCCGAACTGGTACGCATGTCCCCTGAAGCCCTGCGCAAGGCTTGGCCCCAGGCGCAGGTTATGGTGGTCGATTTCGAAGGTCAGACCCTGGGTAATGAACGCGGCCCGGTGCTGTTGTCTGGTGCACAATTGGGACCGGAACGCTGCGAAAGTGCCAGCTTTCTGGGCATCAATCCGGGTGAGCCGGCCTGGTTTGCCCTGGCGGCCGAACAACTGCTTCCGGGCGAATTGCCGCTGCAGGCCGAGTGGATCGGCTTGCGCCGCGCGGCCATGTGCTGGCCACGTCTGGACAGCGGCATTTTCGCCTATGCCAAGGCCCTGCTGCTGTGGCAAAGCCGGGCTCGCTTCTGTGGTGCCTGCGGAGCTGCCACGCAACTGGTGCGGGCTGGTCACTGCGCACGCTGCCGCAATCCTGATTGCGGCCTGCAGCATTTTCCGCGTACCGATGCCGCCATCATCGTGTTGGTCCACGACGGGGATCGTGCCTTGCTGGGCCGCCAGCGCAGTTGGAAGCCACGGCGCTGGTCCACCCTGGCCGGTTTCGTCGAGCCCGGGGAATCCCTGGAAGATGCGGTCCGGCGGGAAGTGGGCGAGGAGGCCGGGGTGCTGCTGGGACAGGTCGATTACCACTCGTCCCAGCCCTGGCCATTCCCGGGCGCCCTGATGGTCGGATTCCAGGCTGCCGCTTCCGATCCGCGCATCACCGTGGGTGAGGAACTGGAAGATGCCCGCTGGTTTGCTGCGGGTGATCTGGTGACTGCGATCCACCAGGGTGAGGTGGATTTGCCGCCGGGTATCTCGATCTCCCGTCGCCTGATTCTGGACTGGCTTGCAACACAACTGGGCGAAGAAGCCGTGGCAGGATTGCCCGACTTGCTCTGACGGTTCTTCGAGACCTTGCCCGGTGGTGGCAAACCGCGTTCTCCATGGTGCGGGCGCGCACGCTACAATCAGGACGGCTGTTGCATGGGGAGGTTTCATGTCCACGACCCTGATTGCCGTGGTGCTGGCATTGTTTCTGGGCCATGTCGTGACTGCACTGGCGCACCTGCGCCGGTATGGCTGGTTCGACCGCTGGCTGGAGTTTGGTCAGCGGCAGCTCAAGAGCCTGTTCGCATCGCCGGCATCCATCCTGCTCAGCCTGGGTCTGCCGCTGGTGTTGACTGGCTGGCTCCAGGCCTGGTTGGACGGGCATTTTTTCGGGGTTCCGGGCTTTCTGTTCGCCCTGCTGGTGCTGGTCTATTGCTGGGGTCCACGCGATCTGGATCGGGATGTGGAGGCTTTGATCGAGGCCCCCGATGCCGCCGCGCGCGAGCGTGTGTGGCTGCAGCTCACCGGTCGCAGTGATCTACCTGCGGAAGCTGACGAAGGTGCGTTGGTCGATGCCGTGGTCCAGGCCTCGGTACGACGCTGGTTCGGACCTTTGCTGTGGTTCTTGCTGCTGGGCCCGTTTGGTGCCTTGCTGTATCGGCTGACCGCCCACGCCGTGACACAACCGCGTGAATCCATGCCAGTGCCCCATCTTGCCGCGTATCGACATCTGCTGGCCATCCTCGACTGGCCGGTAGCCCATCTGATGACTCTGGCCTTGGCCGTAGCGGGCAGTTTTGATGCCGTCTACCGGGCCTGGCAGCAATGGCACCGGCAGCGGCGCAGCCAGCCGTTTGATTTTTCCACGGGCTTTCTTGCCGGCGCTGCCCATGCCAGTGTCCAGCAGTATCAGCAGCACCAGGCCCGGCAGGATGCGCTCGATCGGGCTGCAGGTTTGACCGCGGAAACGCCTGAGCCTGCAGCCGAATCCCCGACCAGCGCAATAGTGCTGCATGCCACCATGGCCTTGATCTGGCGCGTGCTGGTGGCGTGGTTGGTGGTGCTGGCCCTGTTCGTGTTGGCGGGCTACGTTTGAACGACAGCTTCTGGCAACTGCTGGCCTCCATTCCCGGCCTGGGAGTGCCGTTGGCTATCGCCTGGACGGTCTATATCGTCGCCATCGGCATCTGGATCATCTGGGAAAAACGCGAGCC
>CAYRJS010000111.1:0-8209 GCA_964424535.1 uncultured Aquimonas sp. | reverse complement strand
ACAACCCGCAGTTGCACCGCGATGCCGCCCTGGTGCGCGCCGCCGAGAGCCAACGCGAGCGCACGCGCCGTGAGCGCTATCCGGATATCAGCATCGGCCTGACCCCGGTGCAGCACGAGCACGCCATCGACGAATGGGAACTGATGCTGGAATTTTCCATCCCGTTGCAGCGCAAGGCCCGGCGCGCGCGCGAACGCGAATCCGAAATCCGTCTGGCCGCCGCTCAAGTCCAACGGGAAGATCGCCTGCAGCAATTAAGCGGAGAACTGGATACCCGCCTGGCGCGTCTGGCCAGCTCCCGCCAGAGCCTGGAACTGATTGAAACCCGCCTGCTGCCACAAGCCGAACTGACCCTGGAATCAGCGCGCATCGGTTATGCCGCCGGGCAGGTGGATTTCGCCACCGTGCTCGACGCCCAGGAGCAGATCCTGCAGGCCCGTCTGGAACAGAACCAGACGGCCCTGGCCGCCCATGTGCAACTGGCCGAAATCGAGCGCCTCCTTGGAGCCAAGCCGTGAACCCGAAAACCATCCTGACTCTCACGCTGGCGGTTTTGCTGGCCCTGGTGCTGGGCTACTGGCTGGGTTCGCGCAAGCTGGCCGAGCACGCAGCCACGGCCCCTGTGACCAGCACCGAGCGCGTACCGCTGTATTACCGCAATCCCATGGGCCAGCCGGACACTTCGCCAGTACCGAAAAAAGATTCCATGGGCATGGATTACATTCCGGTCTACGCCGACGAGCTCGACGATGCCGGTCTGGTGAAGGTATCGCCCGGGCGCATGCAGACCTTGGGCGTGCGTACCCAGGCCGTGCGTCGGCAGGTGCTGGAGCAAGCGCTTCAAGTCGCCGGTCGCATCGACGTCGACGAACGCCGGCGCCAGATCGTCACCACCCGCTTCGATGGCTATATCGAGCGCCTGCACGTGGACGCCACCGGCCAGACGGTGCAGCGCGGCCAGCCCCTGTTCTCGTTCTACAGCCCCGAACTGGCTACGGCGCAACAGGAATACCTGCTGGCCCGACGCGGTCTTGAGGCCGCCGATCCGGCCGACGCCATCAGCCAACGCGGGCTGCAGGCACTGGTCGAAGCAAGTCTGGCGCGTCTGCGCAACTGGGATATTTCCCCAGACCAGATCGAGGCCCTGGCACGTTCGGGCGCAGGACCACGCACCTGGGTCGTACGGGCTCCACAAGCCGGCATCGTGAGCGAAAAAACTGCCGTGCAAGGCATGCGCTTTGCTCCCGGCGATGCCCTCTACACCCTGACGGACCTGAGTCAGGTCTGGTTGATCGCACAGGTGTTCGAAACCGATCTGGATCAACTAGCCCTGGGCCAGGACGCCCAGGTCAGCGTTGATGCCTTTCCGACGGAAACCTTCCCGGGGCGCATCAGCTACATCTATCCGACCCTGGATACCGACACCCGCAGCGTGCCGGTGCGGATCGAACTGGCCAATCTGGACGGTCGTTTGAAGCCGGGCCTGTTCGCCCGCGCCAGCCTCGCTCCCACCGAGCAGGCGCCGGTGCTGGTGGTATCCGATACCGCCATCCTGGATGACGGCAACGGCCATACCGTGCTGGTGGAACAGGGTGAAGGCCGGTTCGAACCCAGATCGGTCGAGATTGGCCGGCGCGCGGGCCCGCAGGTGGAAATCATCCAGGGCCTGACCGAAGGCGAACAGGTGGTGGTTGCGGCCAATTTCCTTATCGACGCCGATATCCGCATGCAGGCGGCGGTGGCCGGTTTTGCTTCGCCGGCCGGGGCTACTGATCACGAGCACGATCACACCCACGACACCCACGATCACCACGCCAGCCCGACGCTGGATCCCGCTCTGCCCCGGCACAGTGCCGAAGGCCGGGTCGAATCGATCGATCGGCAACAACACAGTCTCATGCTGACCCACGGTCCGGTACCCAGCCTGGGCTGGCCGGCGATGACCATGCCTTTTGCATTGGCCGAACCGGATCTGGCCGATGGTCTCAAACCCGGTCAAGCCATCCATTTTGAATTCGTCGAACCCGGTCCGGGCCGCTGGATCATCACGACCATCCATCACCTGGACGCCGCCGTTCTGGATTTCGAACGCGCCGATCCGGGTCCTGCTGACCACGGTCACCACGACCATGCCCATTGAGCCGTCACCAAGCCTGTTGGCCCGCCTGATCGCCTGGTCCGGGCGCAACCGCTTCCTGGTGCTGCTGATCACCGCGGTTTTGATCGGTACCGGTGTGCACGCCCTGTTGCACACGCCCCTGGATGCCCTGCCGGATCTGTCCGATGTCCAGGTCATCATCCACACCGACTATCCCGGCCAGGCCCCGCAAGTAGTGGAGGACCAAGTCACCTATCCTCTGACCACGGCCTTGCTGTCGGTCCCCAACTCCAAGGTGGTGCGCGGGTTTTCCTTTTTCGGCACCTCGTTCGTCTATGTGATCTTCGAGGATGGCACCGATATCTACTGGGCCCGCAGCCGGGTGCTGGAATACCTCAACGCCGCCAGTGAACGCTTGCCCGCCGGCGTCAGCCCGAAACTGGGGCCCGATGCCAGCGGTCTGGGCTGGGTCTATCAATATGCCCTGGTGGCCAAGGATGCCACCCTGGCCGAACTGCGCTCCTTGCAGGATTGGTACCTGCGTTTCCAGTTGAGCCAGGCCGATGGGGTGGCCGAAGTGGCCTCGGTCGGCGGTTTCGTCAAGTCCTACCAGATCACCCTTGATCCGGTAAAACTGCGCGCCTTCGGCATTCCCCTGGCACGCATCGCCCAGGTCGTGCGCGAATCCAACCGCGATGTCGGCGGGCGCGTGCTGGAGATGACCGAAACCGAATACATGGTGCGTGGTCGTGGCTACCTGCGTGATCCTGCGGATATCGCAAACCTGGTCCTGAAGGCCCGTGACGGCACCCCGGTGCGCATCGCCGATGTGGCGCGGGTGGAAGCGGTGCCGGCGGAGCGGCGCGGCCTGGCTGAACTGGATGGCGAGGGTGAAGTGGTGTCCGGCATCGCCGTGATGCGCCACGGCCAGAACGCCCTGGAGGTGATCGACAACATCAAGGCGAAACTGGCCGAAATCGCCGTCGGCCTGCCGCCCGGCGTGGAAATCCGCAGCGTCTACGACCGCTCCGAATTGATCCACCGGGCCATCGACACCCTCAAGCGCACCTTGCTGGAAGAAAGCCTGATCGTGGCCCTGGTGTGCTTCGTGTTCCTGCTGCACCTGCGCTCGGCCCTGGTCGCCATCGTGATGCTGCCGCTCGGGGTCTTGATGGCCTTTATCGCCATGCGCTGGCTTGGCATCGCCTCCAACATCATGAGCCTGGGCGGCATCGCCATCGCTATCGGCGCCATGGTGGACGCGGCCATCGTGATGATCGAAAACGCCCACAAGCATCTGGAGCGCTTGCCCACCGACGCTCCAGTTCGCCAACGTACCGAGGCCATGCTGAAAGCCTGCCAGGAAGTCGGCCCGGCCCTGTTCTTTTCCCTGCTGGTGATCACCGTGTCCTTCCTGCCGGTGTTTGCCCTGGAAGACCAGGAAGGTCGTCTGTTTTCTCCCCTGGCCTGGACCAAGACCTTTGCCATGGCCGCTGCGGCCCTGCTGTCGGTGACCCTGGTGCCGGTGCTGATGAGCCTGTTCATCCGCGGGCACATCCGACCGGAAGGCCGAAATCCGATCAATCGCTTCCTGATCGCCATCTATCGACCCTTGATCAGGCAGGTTCTGCGCTGGAAGAAGACCTGCATCGTGCTTGCCCTGGTGGTACTGGCGCTGTCCTGGTTGCCGGCCCGGCAACTGGGTTCGGAGTTCATGCCCACGCTCAATGAGGGCTCGCTCCTGTATATGCCGACGGCCCTGCCGGGCATGTCGATCGGCACCGCGGCGGACTTGCTGCAACTGCAGGATCGCATCATCAAGTCATTTCCGGAGGTGGATTCGGTGATCGGCAAGGCTGGCCGGGCCGAAACCGCCACCGATCCGGCGCCGCTGGAGATGTTTGAAACCACCATCAACCTCAAGCCCGAATCCCAGTGGCGGGCTGGCATGACCCTGGATGCACTGGTCGAGGAACTGGATGCCGCCCTGCAGTTTCCCGGGGTTTCCAATTCCTGGACGATGCCGATCAAGGCCCGCATCGACATGCTCTCCACCGGCATCCGCACCCCCGTCGGGGTCAAGGTCTTCGGCCCGGATCTGGCCGGCATCGAAGCCGTGGCGCGGGATATCGAGCAGGTCGTCAAGACCCTGCCCCAGACCCGTTCGGCCTTTGCCGAGCGCGTTACCGGGGGCCTGTATCTGGATATCGAACCGGACCGCGAGCAACTGGCCCGCCACGGTCTGGCCGTGGGTGAACTGCTGGATGTGGTCAGCCTGGCATTGGGCGGGGAAACCTTGACCACCACGGTCGAAGGCCGCGAACGCTATGACGTGCACCTGCGCTACCCCGCCGCCCTGCGTGCCGATCCCCGGCAAATCGCCCGCGAAGTGCTGGTCGATACCCCCAGCGGTGCCCAGTTGCCGCTGGGTCAGCTGGCCCAGGTGCAGGTGAATCGGGGTGCTCCCGGCATCCGCACCGAAAACGCCCTGCTTTCCACCCATGTCTATATCGATACCCGCGCCGAGGATCTGGGCGGTTTTGTCGCCCACGCCCAGAATGCGGTGCGCCGGCAAGTCACGTTTCCGCCGGGTTATTACGCCAGTTGGAGCGGAGAGTTTGAATCCATGCAGCGGGTGGCCAAAAAGATGCAGATCATGGTGCCGCTGACCCTGGCCCTGATCTTCCTGCTGCTTTACCTGAACTTTCGCCGCTTTACCGAAACCTTGATCGTGATGCTGTCGGTGCCATTCGCCCTGGTCGGTGGCATCTGGTTGATGTGGCTATTGGACTACCAGGTTTCCGTCGCCGTGACCGTGGGTTTCATCGCCCTGGCCGGGGTCGCCGCTGAAACCGGCGTGATCATGCTGATCTATCTGGATCAGGCCTGGCAGCGCCAGTGCGCACGGCGCCGGGCCGAAGGCCGTCAGGTCGATGCCAACGATCTGCATGCCGCCATCATGCACGGCGCGGTCGAGCGCATCCGCCCCAAGATGATGACGGTGGTCGCCATCATGGCCGGACTCCTGCCGATCCTGTGGAGCACCGGCACCGGCTCGGAAGTGATGCGCCGCATCGCCGCGCCCATGGTCGGCGGCATGGTGTCCTCCTCGATCCTCACCTTGCTGGTGATCCCGGCCGTGTATGCCTGGGTCAAGGGCTGGTCGTTGCCGGCGCAGCGGTCGGATCAGAGCCTGTGAAAAATTTGGGCGCCGTAGCGAGGGCGTCGCCGGGCGTCGCTGGCAAGGCTCGCTACGTGAAAACAAGGGAGTTTGGTGAACCAAATGACCGCAGTTTGAGCGTGGCACGCCGCCGACAGGGGCGTTCGGCGGCGCCCGCAGTAGGCGAGCGAATTCTTCACAGACTCTCAGACCAATACCGCACTGCCAGCGGCGTGACCTGAGGCCCAGGCCCACTGGAAGTTGTAACCGCCCAGCCAGCCGGTGACATCGACCACCTCGCCGATGAAGTACAGGCCGGGCACCAGCCGCGACATCATCGTGCTCGATGACAAGCCATCCGTATCGACCCCGCCCAGGGTGACTTCAGCGGTGCGGTAGCCTTCAGTACCGCTGGCCACGAGTGGCCAGGCCTGCAATACGCTGGCGATTTCACGCAATTGCGCCGGGGTGTATTGGCGCAAGGGCCGGCTCGGCAGCCAGTGTTCGCACAGGCGCTGGGCAAAGCGCTTGGGCAGGATTTCCGCCAGCAGGGTCTTGAGTTCGGCATCGCGGCGCTGGTGCTGCCAGTCCTCCAGCAACCCCAACGCATCGTGTCCGGGCAGAAGGTCCAGACGCAGGTCATCGCCGGGCTGCCAAAAGGAACTGATCTGCAAGATGGCCGGCCCGCTGATGCCGCGATGGGTGAACAGCATGGCATTGCGAAACTGCGTGCCCCGGCAGGATGCCTCGACCGGCAAGGACACCCCGGCCAGATCCTGCAGACGTTCGTCATGTTTGCCGCTCAGGGTCAGCGGTACCAGTCCGTCGCGGGTCGGCAGCACCTCATGGCCGAATTGGCGTGCCACTTGATAGCCCAAACTGGAGCCACCCAGACTGGGAATCGACAGACCACCGCTGGCGATCACCAGGGCGCTGGAGCGCAGCCGACCCTGCGAGGTCAGCAGCTCGAAGCGACCATCGCCCCGCTGCTCGATCCGTTCGGTTTTGCACAGGGTATGCACCTCCACACCAGCGGCCTCGGCTTCGCTCATCAGCATCCTCACGATCAGTTTCGAGGACTCATCGCAGAACAGTTGTCCCAGTTCCTTTTCGTGATAGGCAATGCCGTGGCGCTCGACCCATTCGATGAAATGCCAAGGCGTGAAGCGCGCCAGTGCGGATTTGCAAAAATGCGGATTGGCCGACAGGTACTGGGCCGGCGTGGCCCCGGTATTGGTGAAATTGCAGCGCCCGCCGCCGGACATCAGGATCTTCTTGCCGACCTTGTTGGCCGATTCGAGCACGCGCACGCGCAGGCCCCGACGAGCGGCCACGATCGCACACATCAAGCCAGCGGCACCGGCGCCGATGATGATGACGTCATATTCGGCGGCGCGGGTTGAGGCCATTTCGAGGATTCCGGCGATCAAGGGGATTTACGGGCCGGCAGGTCAAGGGCCAGGCAGGCTGCACAAGGGTAGCGCCAACAAGCTCCGGATCAATCATAGATACAAGCTATCGATTGCATCATTTCATTCAGTTTCACTTATGGATAAGGATCGGCCATGCTGGCTCCACATCCATCGCGCCAAGGAGAATCCCATGAGTCAGAACACCCCGAAGTGCCCTGTCACCCACCTGACCACCGATTTCGGCGCCCCGGTGGTCACCAACCGCGACAGCCTTACCGCCGGCCCGCGCGGCCCGCTGCTGGCGCAGGACAACTGGCTGAACGAGAAGCTCGCCAACTTCGTGCGCGAGGTCATCCCCGAGCGGCGCATGCACGCCAAGGGCTCGGGTGCTTTTGGCACCTTCACGGTGACCCACGACATCACGAAGTACACGCGCGCCAGGATCTTCGAGAAGGTCGGCAAGCAGACCGAGATGTTCGCCCGCTTCACCACCGTGGCCGGCGAGCGCGGCGCCGCCGATGCCGAGCGCGACATCCGCGGCTTCGCGCTGAAGTTCTACACCGAGGAAGGCAACTGGGACATGGTCGGCAACAACACGCCCGTGTTCTTCATCCGCGACCCGCGCCAGTTCCCGGACCTGAACAAGGCCGTCAAGCGCGACCCGCGCACCAATCTGCGCAGCGCCACCTACAACTGGGACTACTGGACCCTGTTGCCCGAGGCCCTGCACCAGGTCACCGTGGTCATGAGCGATCGCGGCATCCCCGCCAGCTATCGGCATATGCATGGTTTTGGCTCGCATACCTACAGCTTCTGGAACGCCGAGGGCGAACGCTTCTGGGTCAAGTTCCACTTCAAGACCCAGCAAGGCATCAAGAACCTCACCGATGCCGAAGCCGAGGCCCTGATCGGCAAGGACCGCGAAAGCCACCAACGTGACCTGTATGACGCCATCGAGCGCGGCGATTTCCCCAAGTGGACACTGTATGTGCAGGTGATGCCCGAGCTGGACGCCGACAAGGTGCCCTACCACCCGTTCGACCTGACCAAGGTCTGGCCGCATGGCGACTATCCGTTGATCGAGGTTGGCGAGTTCGAGCTCAACCGCAATCCGGAAAACTTCTTCCTGGATGTGGAGCAGTCGGCGTTTTCGCCCAGCAACCTGGTACCCGGCATTGGTGTCAGCCCGGACCGCATGCTGCAGGCGCGCCTGTTCAACTACGCCGACGCGCAGCGCTACCGCCTGGGCACGAACCACCACCAGATCCCGGTCAACCGCGCCCGCTGCCCGGTGCACAGCAACCACCGCGACGGCATGGGCCGGGTTGATGCCAACTACGGCGGCCTGCCACATTACGAGCCCAACAGCTTCGGCCAGTGGCAGGGCCAGCCCGAGTTTGCCGAGCCGCCCTTGAAGATCAATGGTGATGCCAGGCACTGGAGTTTTCACGAAGACGACAGCAAGTATTTCAAGCAGCCCGGCGATCTGTTCCGCCTGATGACGACCGATCAGCAACAGGTTCTGTTCGACAACACCGC
>CAYRJS010000110.1:0-8223 GCA_964424535.1 uncultured Aquimonas sp. | reverse complement strand
TGGCCAATGGTCGCAGCGCCATCCTGGCTCCTGATAGCGCCCTGCATGGCGAGCCCTGGCTGGTGATCGCCGAACTGCATGCCGGTGAGCGCGATGCCCGGATCCTGCGGGCTGCGCCTTGCGATGAAAGGGCGCTGGAGCAGGCGTTCAGTTCGCACTTTGCGACCGAGGATCGGGTGTTCTGGGATGACCAACGCCAGGCCATTGCCGCCCAGCGCGAACGACGCTTTGATCGCATCGTGCTGGATGTGCGCCCCATTGCCCAGCCCGATCCGAGCCGTTTTGCCGAGGCCCTGATCGATGCCGTGCGTCAGGCCGGGCTGGAGGCCTTGCCGTGGACCGAAACCCTGCGCCAATGGCGCGAGCGGGTGCGCTGCCTATGCCAGTGGTTGCCCGAAAATGAAGCGGCCAGATTGCCCGATTTGTCCGATACGGCTTTGCTGGCAACACTGGAACACTGGCTGGGCTCGGCCTTGTCCGGCAAGCGCCGTCTGGATGCCCTGAGCGAGCAGGAACTGAGCGAAGCCTTGATGGCCAGCGTGGACTGGCCGACCCGGCAGACCATTGAACGCCTGGCCCCGACCCGGATTCGCGTGCCCTCAGGCCTGGAGCGCAAGATCCACTATGCCCATGGTGCCGAGCCGGTGCTGGCGGTGAAATTGCAGGAATTGTTCGGTCTGGCCGATACCCCGGCCATCGTCGACGGGCGCATCCCGCTGACGCTGCACCTGCTTTCACCGGCAGGTCGGCCCTTGCAGGTTACCCGGGATCTCAAGGGCTTCTGGGAGCGCACCTACCCGGAAGTGCGCAAGGAAATGAAGGGTCGCTATCCCAAACACCCTTGGCCGGACGACCCCTGGACCGCCACGGCAACGCATCGGGCCAAGCCGCGCCCTGCTTGATTCCCGAGCCGTCATCCCACCCGGTTTTTGCCGGCTCTTGGAGCCAATTGTTGTCGTAATCCGGGCCGGGTTTACCCGTCGGTGGCCGAAATTGTTTGCCGGCCGATGTCATGTTTTGTCGCCGAACCGTGTTTTACCTCACAAGACCCGTGTTTTCACGGATCGAAATCAGCGCGGGGCCACCCCGTTGACAGGCTGCCTTGGGGCGCAGTTCTGCATGAATCGCTGAATCATCATTCTTGACGAGGAAGACAGCAATGAAAGGCAAGTACAACCGGTCGATCCGCCGCACACGATTGACCCAAGCTCTCGCCCTGGCACTTGGCATGGGTGTTACGGCCGCGATGGCCGGTCCGCTGCCTGGCACGAACTTTGATCAGAGCCGGGCCGAGGCCCTGTATCAGCAGCACTTTGGTTCGCTGGATGGTTTCGACGCTTATCTGGCCACCGTGCTGCCGCAAAAAAGCAATGACAAGCCGGCCGCGCCGGCCGCCGTGCGCACGATCAGCAATTGCAACAATTCCGGTACCGGCAGTTTCCGCAGTGCCGTGGCTGCGGCCAACAGCGGCGACATCATCGATTTGTCCGGCTGTACCACTGGTCAAATCGTCTTGGCCAGTACGGTCACGACCGCGCTCGAAGACCTCACCATTCGCGGTATCAATGATTCTGTGGGGACCATCCTGAGCGGCAATGAGACCATACGCCCGTTGGGGCATACCGGAACGGGAACGCTGCGGCTCGAACGCGTCCAGGTGACCAAGGGCAAGCTGGTCAACGGCGTGGCCCGGGGTGGCTGCATCAGTTCCTTTGGCAACGTCGAGCTGGTCGATTCCGCGGCAAAATATTGCGAGGTGTCGCTTACTTCCGGAACCGGTACGGTTCGTGGCGGTGCCATCTATGCGGCCGGCAGTGTGGCCTTGGAGAACAGCACGGTCAAGGAAAGCAAGGCCAACACATCGGTAGCGGGCGTCAACGTGTTTGGCGGTGGCATCTATGCCCGCAACGTGTCCATCAGCGGATCGACGATTTCCAACAACTCTGCCAGCACGATCAATGGCATCGCCAAGGGCGGCGGTCTTTCCTTGGGTGAAGCCAATACAGGGACCAATATCACCGTCAGTATGATCACTGACAGCACTATCACCGGCAACTTGGTGAGCGCTTTGAATGAAGATGTGCACTCATATGGAGGCGGCATTTTTGCCAAGCGCACCAATCTCTGGCTGGTTGATACCAAGGTCACGAACAACAAGGCCACGAAATACGGTGAAGGTGGTGGTGTTTTCGTATCTGCACTCAATGCAGGTGCCACGACGGTCAAATACGGATCGATCACCGGCAACGAAGCGGCGATCGGAGGCGGCATCAATTCCCGCGCCGGTGTCACGCTGACCAGTAGCACGGTGGCGAACAACAAGGCCACGAGCGCAGGTGGGGTGCTGGCAAGCGGGGGTTCAACCTTGATCAGCCGGTCGACCATTTCCGGAAATACAGCAACCAACGTGGCGGGTGCGCAGCTCCAGGCCAACAGCGGCAATTCCATCGTGATCAAGCAAAGCACGATCTCCGACAATATGACCGACCTTAATCCGAACAGCGTGAGCGAATGCCCTGGCACCGGCCTCAGGCTTGAGTCCAATGCCAGCATCCAAAACAGCACCATCGTGCTGAACATCAACGATCAGGGTTCGGTGAGCAGTGAGTTCTGTGGTGGGGTTGGCATGCGCCTTGCAGCAAACGTGCAAGTGGACATGAGCAGCACCCTGGTGGCGCACAACTTCGCCCAGTACGCCGCTACGGGTTACCCCATCCCCATCCGTGACGCACAGAACATACGCGGTACGGGGACTTCGGTCATGATCGGTGACCACAATGCCATCGGTATGAGCCCGGGCTTCGTGGTGCCATCCGACACCATCCATATCGGCAACGATTATCAGGTGGAAGTGGCATTGGCAAACAATGGTGGACCCACCAAGACCCATATGCCGCTGCTGAACAGCCTGTTGATCGATACCGGTGCGGCCAATACCTTCGAGACCGACCAGCGCGGGGATGGCTTTCCCCGGGTTACCGGTGCTGCGGCGGATATCGGCGCCGTTGAAACCATCGGCAATGCCATTTTTTCCGATGACTTCGAATAACGTCCTGACGTGACGTACCCCGGCCGGATCGGGCTATCCCGGTCCGGCCGGGATTTTTTGCAAGGACCAGATGCTCGATACCGCGGACGGTTTCAGTTTCAGCGGCGGATATGTTCCAGGATGCCTTCCAGTTCGTCATGACTGTGATAGGCGATGACCAGCTTGCCGCGACCACCCCGACTGGATTGGAGCTGGACACGGGCCCCGAGGGTTTCCGACAGTTCCCGTTCCAGGGCCTGGACGTCAGGGTCGGGTTTGCTGCTGGGCTTCAAGGTACGGGTGGGCGGAGCTTTTTGCAGCGCCTTGGCGCGACGTTCGGTTTCCCGCACTGACCAGCCTTCGGCGGCGGCCTGCTTGGCCAGGGCCAGGGCCTGAGTAGCCGGTAGGGTCAACAGTGCCCGCGCATGACCCATATCCAGTTCGCGCCGCTCCAGCAAGGTGCGAATCGCATCGGGCAGTTCCAGCAAACGCAAAAGATTGCTGACCGCGGCCCGCGAGCGACCAACGGCGTCGGCGGCCTGTTGGTGGGTAAGGTCGAATTCGTCGATCAGGCGCTTGAGGGCCAAGGCTTCTTCCAGCGGATTGAGATCCTCGCGCTGGATGTTCTCGATCAGGGCCATGGCCAGGGCGGCGTTGTCCTCGATCTCGCGGATGACCACGGGCACTTCCCGCAGGCTGGCCAGTTGCGCCGCGCGCCAGCGACGTTCGCCGGCCACGATTTCGTAGCGTCCGGCGCTGATGGCACGCACGATGATGGGCTGGATCAGGCCTTGGGCCTTGATCGATTCGGCCAATTCCTCCAAGCGCCCGGAATCCATATGACTGCGCGGCTGGTACTTGCCCGGCTGCAGTTTCTCGATGGCCAGGCTGGCGAGGGTTTCACCGCTATCGGTAGCGGTATCGCGGCTTGCCCGAACGTCACCGATCAGGCTGGAAAGGCCACGTCCCAGGGCTGGTTTTCTGGCCATCAGTGGGTTTCTCCATGTGCATGCTGGCGTTCACGCCCGATCATTTCGCCGGCCAGGCCAAGATAGGCCACGCCGCCACGCGAGTTGCGATCGTATTCGACGATGGTCTGGCCGTGGCTGGGGGCTTCGGCCAGGCGGATATTGCGCGGGATCACGGTGCGATAGAGGCGATCGCCAAAGTGTCGGGCCAGTTCCGCCGAGACGGCACCGGTCAGACCGTTGCGGACATCGTACATGGTGCGCACGATGCCCTCGATTTCGAGCGTCGGATTGAGCCGGCGTCGAACCGCGGCCAAGGTATCGGTAAGTGCGGCAATGCCTTCCAGGGCGAAGTATTCGCATTGCATCGGCACCAGCACGGCATCGGCGGCGGCCAGGGCATTCAGGGTCAGCAAGCTCAGCGAGGGCGGGCAGTCGATCAGGATGTACTGGTAATCCGATGCCAGCGTGGCCAGGGCCTGCTTGAGCCGGCTTTCGCGCTCGGGCAGGTCCATCAATTGCATCTCGGCGGCGATCAAGTCGGTGTTGCTGGGCAGCAGGTCGAAACCGCCACGACTGACGTGGATCGCGGCACGGGCGTCGACTTCGCCCAGTAACACTTCGCAATTGGACGGTTGTGCTTCGCGCTTGTCCACACCGGCGGCCATGGTGGCGTTGCCTTGCGGATCAAGATCGACCAGCAGCACGCGCCGGCCGGTGTCGGCCAGGGCGGCTGCCAGATTGACGGCGGTGGTGGTCTTGCCAACGCCACCTTTCTGGTTGGCCACAGCGATGATGCGCGTCATGGGGTTCTTCAGATTTTCTCGACGATGATCAAATGGCGTTCGGCGGCAAGGCCGGGGACGGTGAGGCGGTGACTGGCAAGGTGGCGATAGCCGCTGGGCAGGTTGGCGATTTCATCTTCCGGCAACTTGCCCTTCATGGCCAGCAATCGGCCCCCTGGTTTGAGCAGGTGGCCACCCAGCGACAGGATACCTGCAAGCGTATCCAGCGCGCGCGCGACAAGCAGGTCGTGCTGGCCCGATTCGGGTACATCCTCGGCCCGACAAGCGTGCACGGTGACCTGTTTCAGGCCCAGATGACGCACGGCTTCACGCAGGAAACGGGCTTTTTTGCCCACCGTTTCCACCAGGCTTACCTGCAGCTTCGGGTCATTCAGAGCCAAAGGAATGCCGGGCAGACCCGGGCCGGTGCCGATATCGGCGATCCGGCCGTGGACGAAAGGTGCGATCGACAGCGAATCCAGCAGGTGCAGGCTGAGCATCTGTGCCGGATCCCGGATGGCGGTGAGGTTGTAGGCCTGATTCCATTGCAGCAGCAGGGCCAGGTAATCGAGCAGGCGGGTGGACAAGTCCGGGGCCAGGCCGAGTTCGGCCAAACCGGATTCCAGCGTGGGTGCGAGGTGGGACAGGGATTGCATGGTGCGGCTCGGGAAGACTGTCAACGGTATGAACGTCCGTTGTCCGGGGAGCCCATTGTGACCCGGATCAAGCCGATCAACCAGAACGATGCGACGAATCCGGTTCCCGCGTAGAGCTTACGCCTGTGGGCGCAACTCGCATCGGGTCACGCGCAGACCCAGTTCCATCAGGCTCTGGTTGAGTTCGTGCTTGAGCTGCAGGGCCAGGGCTTCGGTACTTTCATCGCTATCATCGGCCAAACCCTGCAGGGTCTGGCTGGCTTGCTGGCTGACCAGCGCGTCGACCCGTTCCAGGCCAGCGCCGGTGCGCACAGGTTCCAGAATCTGGTAGTAAACCTCGGCGTGGGCAGAATCATCACCAGCCAGCGGGACGTTTACATGATGGCCGATCAAGCGTACGCGCTGGGTTACCCGGTCGATCATGGGCACGGTGTAACGCAGGCCCGGCGTCAGGATACGCAATTGACGGCCGAACCGGCGGACCGTCAGGGCGGTATCTTCCGGAACACGGCGCAAACCGACCAGAAGCAGGCCGGCAAGCATCAGGAATGGGGCAAGCAGCAGTTCCATGAGATCAAAATGGCAGGCTCTTGTCTGTGCTTTTCAATTGGTTATTGAGAAGTCTTGAGGTGGAACCTAGCATCATTTGCTGAGGATTTCATCCATCGAGCTTCATTATCCAGCCAGCAATTTAACTTCTGGTTAACAATGCCGGGTCTCAAGCCGTTTATCGTCGCCCCCATTCATTTTTCTTCTGGACCTTCCACCATGCGCAGCGGCAACCCCATCCTCAGCGATTCCACCTTCCTCGACCTGGGCAGTGGTGCGGTACTGGATCGCCCGAGCGAGGCCATGAGCCTCAATGGCACCCTGACCAAGAGCGGCATCCTGTTGTTCTTGACGGTATTGACGGCAGCCTTTGCCTGGACCCAGTCGGTGACGGCCGAAGGGCCGACGGCGGCGGCACCGATCTATATGTGGGGTGGGGCCTTGGGTGGTCTGGTGCTGGCCCTGGTCACCACTTTCAAGAAGACCTGGTCGCCGGTGACTGCGCCCATGTACGCCATTCTCGAAGGTTTTTTCCTGGGCGCGATTTCCGGCATCTACGCGCATTTTTATCAGGGCATCGTGATCCAGGCCGTGATGCTGACCTTTGGCACCCTGTTTGCCCTGCTGTTTGCCTACCGCAGTGGCCTGATCAAGGTTACCGACAAGTTCCGCGCCGGCGTGGTGGCCGCCACCGGCGGCATTTTCCTGATCTATCTGGCTACCATCGGCCTGGGCTTTTTCGGCATCAATATCCCCTATATCCACGAATCGGGCCTGATCGGCATTGGTTTCAGCTTGGCCGTGGTGGTGATCGCCGCGCTCAATCTGGTGCTGGATTTTGACCTGATCGAAACCGGTATTGCCCATGGCGCGCCGCGCTACATGGAGTGGTTCGCCGGGTTTGCCCTGCTGGTGACCTTGGTGTGGCTGTATCTCGAATTCCTCCGCCTGCTGGCCAAGATCCAGTCCCGCGATTGACGGGCTGGGCCACGACACCAGTCCCGGACAAAGCCCGGGGTCTGTTGGCTACTGCCGGCACGACCCGTGCCGGATGGCCACGCGCGTACATTTCCAACACTTCGGTTCAACCTGTGTTGATGCAACGCGGGTGGTATCGGAGTATCCTGTCGCGTTCCATTCGATCCCTTTATCCGCATCAAAGGATATGAAAGCCCGATGAGCAACTACCTCTTCACCTCCGAGTCGGTCTCCGAAGGCCACCCGGACAAGATTGCCGACCAGATTTCCGATGCCGTACTCGATGCCATTCTGGCGCGGGATCCCGATGCCCGGGTGGCGTGTGAAACCCTGGTCAAGACGGGTGTGGCCATCGTTGCCGGTGAAGTCACGACGCAGGCGTGGATCGACCTGGAAGCGCTGACGCGCAAGGTCATCAACGAGATCGGCTACACCAGCTCGAACGTGGGTTTTGATGGCAGCACCTGCGGTGTGCTGAATCTGATCGGCAAGCAGTCGGTGGATATCGCGGCCGGTGTCGATGGCACCTCGAAGAAAAAGAAGAAGCCGGAAGAACAGGGCGCAGGCGACCAGGGCCTGATGTTCGGCTATGCCTGCAACGAAGCACCCGAATACATGCCGGCGCCGATTTACTACGCCCACCGTCTGGTGGAGCAGCACGCCAAGGTGCGCAAGCAGAAAAAATCCCCGTTGCCCTGGCTGCGCCCGGATGCCAAGAGCCAGGTCACCCTGCGTTACGAGAATGACCAGGTGGCCGGTCTGGATGCGGTGGTGCTGTCGACCCAGCACGATCCGGAGATCAAGCACAAGGACATCGTCGAGGGTGTGTACGAGCACATCCTCAAGCCGGTATTGCCGAAAAAGTGGCTGGATACGCTGCCGAAGAAAAAGATCCATATCAATCCGACCGGCATCTTCGTGATCGGTGGCCCGGTGGGCGACTGCGGCCTGACCGGGCGCAAGATCATCGTCGACACCTACGGCGGCATGGCCCGTCATGGCGGCGGCGCGTTTTCCGGCAAGGATCCCTCCAAGGTCGATCGTTCGGCCGCCTACGCGGCCCGGTACGTGGCCAAGAACATCGTTGCCGCCGGCCTGGCCGACAAGTGCGAGATCCAGGTGTCCTACGCCATCGGTGTGGCCGAGCCGACCTCGATTTCGGTAACGACTTTCGGCACCGGCAAGATCGATGATGCCCAGATCGAAAAGCTGATCCGTGCGCATTTCGACCTGCGTCCCTGGGGCATCATCCAGATGCT
>CAYRJS010000109.1:0-8241 GCA_964424535.1 uncultured Aquimonas sp. | reverse complement strand
TGCGAAGGTCAGGGGTTCGATCCCCCTCAGCTCCACCAATATCCAACGCCCAACCGTTCCCGGTTGGGCGTTTTTATGTTCGCTCTTCGCCTACGACACGAATTTGCGCTACATCTTGCGGATGACAGCCCAGTTCAGCACAAGCGGCAGATACGGTTCGGTTGTCCCTTGTTTCGCTCTCTGTTCTTTCGAAACTCGCGTCAACTTCTCCGTCGTGGCATACACAGATGACGCAGCAGATGAGCGACTCGCAATCTATACTGAATCCAGAGTATGTGCTTAGCGGCGTGAGTTCCTATTGATCGGCTTTTGTTTACATATACCGACGTTATGGAACATGGTGTCGAACCATGGATACGAACGCATACAAGTTGCTGCAACTTGTTGCCAGGCAAGGACTGGTGCGATCCAACGCACTCGCTGCATACGGCATTCCGCGCGTGGAGCTGACCCGGGCCGTGCGGCGTGGGCAACTGGAGCGCGTTGGGCGCGGGCTGTACGGCCTGACAGCGCGGCCCGTGTCGGCACATGGCACGCTGGCAGAAGTCGCTCGGCGCGTGCCCAAGGGCGTGGTGTGCCTGCTGTCGGCGCTGCGCTTCCATGACCTGACCACGCAGGCCCCATTCGAGGTCTGGTTGGCCATCGACAACAAGGCGGCCACACCCAAGCTCGATTACCCACCGCTGCGCCTCGTGCGCTTCTCCGGCGCGGCGCTGACCGAGGGCGTCGAGGAACACATCGTCGATGGCGTGACCGTGCGCGTCACCGGCGTCGCCAAGACGGTGGCCGATTGCTTCAAGTACCGCAACAAAATCGGGCTGGACGTGGCGCTGGAGGCGCTGCGCGAGGCATGGAACGGCAAGCGCATGACCAGCGACCAGATCTGGCACTACGCGAAAATCGACCGCGTGGCCAACGTGATGCAGCCCTATCTGGAAAGCCTCGCATGACCGAATCAGACAAAACCGGGCGCAACATCGCTGCATCGGTTCGCGCCCGGCTGCGGGGCAAGGCCCGTGCCGACAAGCTCGACTTCAACCTGCTGCTGACGCGCTATGCACTGGAGCGGATGCTTTACCGCCTGAGCATTTCGGAACAGCGGGAGCAGTTCTTGCTGAAAGGTGCGTTGCTGTTCGGCATCTGGTTCGACGTGCCGCAACGCCCGACGCATGACGCTGACCTGCTGGGCTTCGGTTCCACCGAAATCCCGCATCTGGAAAAACTGTTCCGCGAGGTCAGCCAGATCGCGGTCGAGGACGGCATCGCGTTTCAGGCCGACACGGTGAAGGCCGCCGAAATCCGCAAGGAGGCCAACTACGCGGGCGTGCGCGTCACGCTGCTGGGCCTGCTCGACAATGCGCGCTGCCCGGTGCAGATCGACATCGGCTTCGGCGATGCCGTCACGCCCGCCCCGGAGAACGTGCAGTACCGGTCATCCTCGACGACATGCCGCAGCCGCAACTGCGGGCCTATCCCCGCTACACCGTCGTTGCTGAAAAGTTCGAGGCGATGGTCAAGTTCGGCATCCTCAACAGTCGGATGAAGGATTACTTCGATCTGTGGGTGCTATCTCGGCATTCCGACTTCGACGGCACAGTGCTGGCGCAGGCGATCCGCGCCACGTTCGAGCGTCGGGGTTCGGACATGCCACCGGGCCTGCCGTACGCCCTCACCGATGAATTCGCCCTGCACGAGCAGAAGATCAGGCAATGGACGGGCTTCCAGCGCAAGAACGCCTTGGAGCCGATGCTACTGACGGCAGTGATCGAGGCGTTGCGCGAATTCCTGCTGCCCGTACTGACGGCGTTGGCGGTAGGCGGCGACTTCAACCGACAGTGGTGGGCGGGCACAGGATGGGATGCGGTCTGACGTCAGGCCAGTGCGCCAGTTCGATTCTGCGTTTGAGGATCGGACCGCCGATCGTCCCTTGCCCACGGCAGTGAGCGAATGCGCGGCGGCGCCCGGGTTGTCAGAAAATTGTTCGCATGCCTGGCTGCGGCATGGTATGAAGGACAACGGCCTGGGACCGGAACCCTCTCGATGCTCGCCGCGCGGGTGCGGGCCACTTTCCTTGGAACCTGGGAACTTCGCATGCAAGCTCGTTTCTGGTGCAAATATTTGTTCTGGCTTGCGGCTTTGCCGTTTGGCTTCGTCGCTGCCAGCGGCATACCTTCCGATGTGGTGCTCACCCCGGTTGTTACCAGTGGTCTTTCCGGTCCGACCACGCTGGCAAGTCCGCCTGATGGCAGCGGGCGGCTTTTTGTCATCGACAGCACCAACGGGACGGGCCGGATACGGATCATTGATGCCGCCGGCAATCTCCTGTCGACACCCTATTACACCCAGGCGATGACCGGTGGGCCTTATAACGAGCAGGGCATGCTTGGCCTTGCCTTTGATCCTGATTTCACCAGCAACGGCACGCTTTACATCACCTATACGGCGCCTGCGAGCGACCCGATGCTTGGCACCCAGCCCGACAACGTGCTCAAGCGGCTGGTGGCGAACGATCCTTCGGCCAATGTCTTTGCGGGCAGCCAGAAGGACGTGCTGCGCATCCCCGACATCTACTGGAACCACAACGGCGGCAACATCGTCTTCGGTCCTGACGGCTATCTCTACTGGGGTATGGGTGATGGTGGCAGTGGCGGCGACCCGAACGGCTTTTCCCAGGAACTGTGGAAGAAGACGGTCAGCGGCAAAACTTACTATCTGCTCGGCAAGATGATGCGTCTCGACGTACGCAACCCGACCGCGTCCGCTGCCGGTAACCAGTGCGGGGCGAGCGCCGGTCAGCCAGCCGAATACTCGATCCCTGCCGACAATCCTTTCGCTGGCGAACTGGCCAAGTGCGGCGAGATCTGGCTTTATGGCTTGCGCAATCCCTGGCGCTGGAGCTTTGATCGGGAAACCGGCGACCTTGTCATCGGTGACGTCGGTCAGAACGCTTACGAGGAAATCGACTTTCGCGCCGCCGGCGACACCGGCAGCCGCAACTTCGGCTGGAAGTTCTGCGAGGGCAACCACTACTACTCGCCAGGTGGCACAGGCACCGATTGTCCGGCAACCACCGGCACTGTCGCGCCGGTGATCGAACTCGGCCGCTCCTATGGCTATTCGATAACCGGTGGCTACGTCTACCGTGGTCCGATCGCGTCCTTGTGGGGAACCTACGTGTTCGGTGACGCCGGCTCCAGCCGCATCTGGTTCGCCGACGCCGATCCGGGCATGTCGAGTTGGGAGTTCACCCAGTTCCCTGGCACCTATGGCAGCAACGTTTACAGTTTCGGCGAGGACGCCTTGGGCAACCTCTACGTGGTATACGGTAGCGGCAGCATCTATCGCTTCGATTCGACGATCACGGTTGATACCTGGACGGTGACGCCCGTGGTCATCGGTTCCGGCAGCATCAACCCGACGATACCGCAGCTCATCAATGACGGTGATGTAGCAAGCTTTACCTTGCTGCCGGCCGCGGGCCATACGCTGGATTCTGCCAGCGGCTGCGGCGGCAGCCTTGCGGGTCTGGTCTATACCACCGCACCGGTGCATGCCGATTGCACGGTCACCGTCAGCTTTGTGCCGCTCCCGGTTCCCATCTTTGAAGATGATTTTGAGTGAGGTATCCGGAAATTCAATGGCGATCCTCTTTCGCAAACACTATTACGGCCGCATCGGATTTCACCAACGAGGAAGAATTCGAGTGTGCCCGCAGGCTGGATATGTGGGCGCGGCAGGGGCGGTTCCGGTTCTTGGTAGGCGATTTCTTGCCGTTGAATACAAAGGCGCGGATCGTTGGAGCGCGGCGGCCGATGACCGCCTGATCGGCAGCCTGTGGGCCAACCTGTCGCAAGGTCGTTGCCGTTTCGTGATGGTCAAGGACAAGCAGTGGGAGTGGATCGAGCGGGTGTTGGCTTGGGGGCGGGACCGGATGGCTCGCGGTCATTGCAATTTAACGTAGGAAGGATGGTACGAGCATGTCGAGAAGGCGTCGTCAAACCGAGCCGGTAGAACTGGAACTGGAAATCATCGATCTGGGCCATGATGGCCGGGGCGTGGCCCGTCACGAAGGCAAGGCCGTATTCGTGGCCGGGGCGCTGACGGGCGAGAAGGTCAGGGCGCAGATTCGCCGCCGCCACAAGCAGTTCGATGAGGCTGTTACGGTCGAGGTCTTGCAGGCTTCACCGCAACGGGTGGAGCCGGCGTGTCCGCATTTTGGCGTATGCGGGGGTTGTTCCCTGCAGCATCTGGATCTGGCCGCGCAGGTGGCTGCCAAGCAGCACAATCTGGCGGAAAATTTCGAACGTATCGGTCAGGTCAGCCCGCAGCGCTGGCTGGACCCTTTGACTGGACCGGCCTGGGGCTATCGGCGCAAGGCGCGGCTGGCGGTCAAGCATGTGCCGAAGAAGGGCAAGACCCTGGTCGGGTTTCGTGAGGTGGACCCGCGCTTTGTCGCCGATCTGTCGGTCTGCCACACCCTGGTGCCGCAGGTCGGCAACCGCATCACGGCCCTGGCGCAACTGGTCGATGGCCTGGATGGGCGCGAGCGCATCCCGCAGATTGAGGTGGCCGCCGGCGATGATCGCACCGCCCTGGTGTTTCGCCATCTGGATCCTTTGACTGAGGCCGACCGCGAGCGCCTGTCGCGCTTTGGCCAGGACACGGATTTGGCCATCTTTCTGCAATCGGGTGGCAACGATACCGTGGTGCCATTGGATGGCGGATCAGAGGAATTGCATTTTGGCTTGCCCGAGTACGGGCTCGATTACGCCTTTCGGCCTCTGGATTTCATCCAGGTCAATGGCGAGATGAACCGGCGCATGATTCCGCACGCCCTGGCCTTGCTGGACCCGCAGCCGCAGGAACGGATCCTCGACCTGTTCTGTGGCCTGGGAAATTTCACCCTGCCGCTGGCGCAACGCGCCCGGGCCGTGGTCGGGGTGGAAGGCGAGCCGGCACTGGTGCGGCGTGCGCAGGAAAATGCCACCCGCAATGGCATTGAAAACGTGCAGTTTCATGCCGCCGATCTGTTGGCCGACTTGTCCGGTCAGGCCTGGATGGAGGACGGATTCGATGCGCTTCTGCTCGATCCGCCGCGCAGCGGGGCCGATGCCACTCTGGCGCAATTGCCGCTGACCGGAATCGGGCGCATCGTGTATGTGTCCTGTCACCCGGCTACGCTGGCCCGCGATGCCGGCCTGCTGGTGCACGAGCACGGCTATCGTCTGGCCGCCGCCGGGGTCATGGACATGTTCCCGCATACGGCCCATATCGAATCCATCGCCTTGTTCGAGCGGGCCTGATGGGGATCGAGATCGAGCGCAAGTTCCTGCTCGCCGATGCGTCCTGGCGTGGGCAGGTCAGCCGCAGCGAGCGTCTGGCACAGGGCTATGTGAATCCGGCGCAGGCGGTTCGCACTGGCGAGCAGGCGGTTTCGGTCCGGGTTCGCATCGGCAACGAGCGGGCCTGGCTCAATCTGAAATCACGCGAGCAGGCCGGCGTGCGCCAGGAATTTGAATACGCCATTCCCGTGGTCGATGCCGAAGCCCTATTGGCCTTGTGCGTGGGCGGGCGCATCGAAAAGCGTCGCCATCACCTGGATCATGCCGGTCACCATTGGGAGATCGACGAGTTCCTGGGCGATAATGCCGGGCTGATCGTGGCCGAAATCGAGTTGTCCCGGCCCGATGAAAGCTTTGTCCATCCGCCCTGGCTGGGTCGGGAAGTCACCGGTCAGGCCCGCTACTACAACCTGAGCCTGGCCGAGCATCCCTATATCCGCTGGGATGAAACGACCTGACAACGGTTCCGCTTCGCTGCCGTCTGCTTGAGGAGACACCCAATCCATGCTCGTGATCGGTATTTCCGGCATCACCCTGGCCGCTGCAGAGCGCGAGTGGCTGGCGCATCCGGCGGTGGGCGGGGTGATCCTGTTCACGCGCAATTTCGCCTCGCGCCAGCAAGTCACCGAACTGTGTGCCGAACTGCGGGCAGCGGCGCCGCGTCCCTTGATCCTGTGCGTGGATCAGGAAGGCGGCCCGGTGCAGCGTTTTCGCGAAGGTTTCAGCCGCCTGCCGGAGTTGTCCCGTCTGGGCACGGTGTTCGAAACCGATGCCGTAGGCGCCATGGAGCAGGCCCGGCGCCATGCCTGGCTGATGGGTTCGGAAATGCGCGCGATCGGGCTGGATCTGAGCTTTGCTCCGGTACTGGACCTCAAACGCGGCAACCGCGCCATCGGCGAGCGCGCCTTCCATGCCGAACCTGGCATCGTCGCCAACCTGGGTGCGGCCTATGTGCAGGGTCTGCATCTGGCTGGCATGGCGGCGACCTTGAAGCATTTTCCCGGTCATGGTTCGGTGCTGGAAGACACCCACGTCGATGCTGCCATCGATCCGCGTCCGCTGGAACAACTCGAAGCCGAGGACCTGGTGCCGTTTCGCACCGGTTTTACCACCGGGGCCGAGGCAGTGATGATGGCCCACGTCAGCTACCCGGCCGTGGCCGTCGAGCCGGCGGGGTATTCCCGCATCTGGATCGACTACCTGCGCCAACACCTGAAATTTTCCGGGGTCGTGTTCAGCGATGACATCGGCATGGCCGCAGCCCATTCCGCCGGCGGCGTGGCGGCACGCCTGCAGGCCCATTACCAGGCCGGTTGCGACAGCGTGCTGGTCTGCACTCCGGATCTGGTGTCGGAAGCCCTGGCAGCGATAACGGATATTGAACTCCGCCCCGATGCCCTGGCGGCACTGGCCGGACGCGAAGCCATGGATTGGTCCACGCTGGTGGCGGATACGCGCTGGGCCCAGGCCCGCGACCTGCTCGCCATCACCAGCGTGGCCTAAACCTTTTTCTGGAGACCTTGATGCACGAAACCCCATCCCTTGCCCAGGCCCTGGAAGGTGCCGATCTGCTGTTTGATCGCGCCAACCTGGAAACCCGCATTGTCGACCTGGCCAGCCAGATTGATGCCGACTATGCCGGCCAGCGGCCTTTGTATCTGACCATCATGCACGGCGGCATGTTCTTTGCTTCCCTGCTGGCGCTCAGGATCCGGACCGATCTGGAGTTCGACTACCTGCACGCCACCCGTTATCGCGGCAAGACGCGCGGTGCCGGCCTGACCTGGCTGCGCCATCCGCAGGTGCCGATGCTGGGAAGGCGCGTATTGCTGGTCGATGACATCCTGGACGAAGGCCAGACCCTGCTGCAGGTGCGTCAGGCCTGCCTGCGCGAAGGCGCCAGCGATGTACGTATCGCGGTGATGACGCGCAAGCTGCATGATCGTTGCGTGCCGGATCTGACCGCCGATTATGTCGGGGTCGAGGTGCCGGATCGCTATGTATTCGGCTTTGGCATGGATTACTACGAGCAAGGCCGCAACCTGCCGGGGATCTACGCGCTGTGAGCGAAGCGGTCGCCTTGGCCGTGATCGGGGGCAGCGGCCTGTATGCCTTGCCCGGTTTCGAATTGCAGCAATCGCTGAGTTGCGAAACCCCGTACGGCCCACCCTCGGCACCGCTGCGCATCGGCCACCTGCACGGTCGTTCGGTGGTGTTTCTGGCCCGCCACGGGGAAACCCACGCCGTGCCGCCGCATCGGGTCAACTATCGCGCCAATCTGCACGCCCTGGCGCAGCTAAAGCCGGAAGCCGTGCTGGCCATCAATACCGTCGGCGGCATTGCTTCCAACTGCCCGCCACGGGCGCTGGTGTTGCCGGATCAGATCATCGACTACACCTGGGGCCGGGCTTCCAGCTTCTGGGATGGTGAGGGCCCGATGCTGCACGCCGAATTTGCCGAACCTTATTCCGATCGACTGCGCGCACGTCTGCTCACGGCAGGCCAGAAAGCCGGCATCGAACTGGTCGGGCAGGGCTGCTATGGCGCCACCCAAGGGCCTCGCTTTGAAACCCGCGCCGAAATCGCCCGCATGCGCCGGGATGGCTGCGATATCGTCGGCATGACCGGCATGCCCGAAGCCGCCTTGGCCCGGGAACTGGAACTGGACTACGCCAGCATCGCCCCGGTCGCCAACTGGGCCGCCGGCTGCGGCGACCAGGCGAGCATCAGCCTGGATGAAGTCTTCGCCAACCTCGCCCACGCCAACCAGAACCTGGAACGCCTGCTTGAGGCCCTGCTGATCCCATAGTCGGACCCTGAATATCGACCGACCTGATCGATCTCACTCAAAATCGTTGGCGAACAAAAGCCCGCCACGCAGGGTAACGCTGGCACTGGC
>CAYRJS010000108.1:6681-8312 GCA_964424535.1 uncultured Aquimonas sp. | reverse complement strand
GAAGCCTTGTTGAGACCGACGTGGGACGTGCCCAGCGGATGCCGAGAGATATTGGCCGTCGTCAAACTGTCCCCGTCGATGAAGATCTGCTCGCCCACACCGGCCTGCGCAAGAAGTCGCGCCACTGCTGCACCGATGGCGCCGCAGCCGATGATGGCCACCTTGCGGTTCTTGACCAGGGCATAGCTCGAAGGGTGATCTCGGCCGTGAATCCATGCGCCGTCGACGCGCGCAACTTTGCAGCGCTCGACAGGCCGTTTCGCATAGGAGTCGATGATTCGTGCCGGCGGCACCTTCGACATATGCCGGAATCCGCGCATCACGTCGCGACGCTCGGCACCTCGCAGTACCACGGCCGCAAACGCGGTGCCGGTTTGGGTGACAACCTCGAAAAGAAACGGGGACAGCAGCCCAGGTTCCAGGCACTTGCGCACCATGTCTTTCGGGAGCAACTTGGTGACCTGGTCGCCGGTCTCCGGAAACTCTCGCGGCGTCCAGGGCTGCGACAGACGGAACAGCCAGGTCGGGTAGATCTGCTTGTCACCTGGATTAGCGCCGGTGTTGCGCAGCCAACGCTTGAGTGCCTCCTTGTCGTCGGCGATCACATGACGATTCGACCTGGCATCGAAGAAGTACGCTACTTCTCGTGTCTCCTGACCCGGGGTGACGAGGCTCCACACCCGCGCTCGGTCAGCACTGTTCGTGGCGCGCTGCGACCAGTAGGCCGTGAACTCCCGCTCGAACTCCTCACGCCGCTTGGGCTCCGAAAAGTTGAGCAGTTCCTGCGCATCACGCAGATGCATCTCCACCCGGTCCGCAATCGGCGCGGAGTTCCTGCTGGACCTCAAGCACAGCAGCCCGGCCTGTTCGACGTGCGGCCAGCTATAGTCGCTGCCCGCCGCGGGCGCGAAGATCCGGGGCTGCGAGTTGGGAAATGCAGCGTCAACGGCCAGCACCAGGTGGTCGACTGTTTTCAGTTCCAGCGAGCCAGCGGGGATTTTCACCTGCCAACCAGCAGCGAATCCCTTTTGGAGCTTGTCCAGTTGAGCTGCAGTCAGACGCTGCCACTGGCCCGGGCGTTGCTGCTCAAGGCCAGCTTCGATCTCACCCGCCGTCAGGGCGCGTTCTGCCTCGGTTCTCAGCCGAACCTCCCGCCACCATCGTTGCGCCGGGCGGTCTCGATCGACGTGATTGCCATGGCTGATCCTTTACCGTCACTACTGTCACCGTTGTTGTCCGGTTGCTTCGTGAAGAAGTCACTGTCGAACACGTCGTCCCAGGCTTCCCGCGCCTGCTTGCGGGAACAATCGGACTTGTCCAGCACCTCCAGCGTCTTAAGCGCACCGCTCAAGCAGTCGCGGAAAAAGGTGACCGCTTCGTCACCCGCTTGCGCCAGCTTGTTGGCCAGCACGGGATGGTCGATCTCGACAGATTTCTGCAACTTCTTGTCGATAGCCTTCCACGTTTCGCGCAACGCTTTGTCATCGCGATCGGCGCTGAACTGGAAGTGATCGACGACCAGCTTGGTGATGCTAATCCCGCTGGTGGTCTTGTTTTTCCAGTCCACTCGGCGTGCAAACTTCTTGCTCAACTTAGTGACGCGTCGCATCTGGCTGCCGTCTGACTCGCCG
>CAYRJS010000108.1:0-6671 GCA_964424535.1 uncultured Aquimonas sp. | reverse complement strand
TTCAATTCGCCCACCAGGCCGTTGAACCAGCGGGTCACCGCCCGAGCGTCAGAGTGTGTCCACTCATCACCGCTTGCCAGCTCGTAGTGCTCCACCGGATCGTCGTTCTTGTCTCTGGTGGTGACGATGCGATACACCGGGATGTCGATGTGATAGCCCGCAGCGTAGACCTGCCGGACGCAGTTGCGCTTGACGGTGGCCTCCTGCTTGAGGCGGCCATCCCACACCAGCGCATCACACACCCGTTGGCGCGCAGCCTTCGGCGTTAGCGCAACGCCCGCGTCATCCTTGAGATCGTCGGACGCGAAGTAAGCCCCGTCGTCGATGTCGTAGTCGTAGTCGTCGTCTTGCACCATGGTGCGCATCTGGTACGACCCTTGCGACCGGACCTCCTTGGGCTGTGGCTTCTTGGCTTCGTTGAGGCCGTTCTCCAGGCGCGTGCGACCCGCGTCTCGGCGCGTGCGCATCTCACTTTGTTGTTTCTTCGAGAGCGTTACGTTATCCCGATGGAAGTTGGTCATCTCGCTGTGGCAGTCAATTTCAGCCATTGGTGTTCTGCTCCTGGTTGGTGGCCGATGGGTGAGGTCTGGCGGTGGCCAGGGTGGAACGAAATTCCTGCATCTCGGTGGCTGTCGAAGCGAACGCGAAATCGACATCCGAGATCGCCTGGCGAACCAGCGCGTTGAGCACCTTTTTCCGAGCGTCGTCCATGTTGGTCAGGTAGTCACGCAGCTCGTTGGACGGGCACTGAGCCGGAAGTCGATAGGCGAAGCTGCAATCGCCACGCATCTCGGCCATCTTGCTGGTGAGGTAGTCGTATCCGACGGCTTGCGCATTCAGGCTTGCCGAGATGGCCTTGAGCCCGAAACCCCAGCCCCAGGCGGCGCGATGCCGCCACCAGTGGATTTCCTCACCACCCTGGGAAGGCAACGTGCCCAACATGAAGAGGTGAATGGGGCGGTTCTCACCGCGATCCTTTAGGATTTCGGTCGCCTCCATCATGCCAATCAGGCCGGGGTTGTTCGCCCAGAGGCCGCCGTCGACATAAGTTGCGATCGCGCCGGAGCCACCTGGCTCCTGCAGGCGAGCCATCGAGCGCAGGATGGGCGCCGCGCTGGTGGCCATGCATACATCGACGAGGGTGCGCTTATTGTCTCGCCCATTCAGGCGCTTCAGGTGCTGAGACTTGAACACGACTGCCGCATGACGGGCCAGATCGAGCGTCGGCACCGCCAAGGCAATCTTGCGGTCGTCGTAGACCGACCCAATGGTGCTATCCCCCAGCGTGTCGGTCAGTGTCTTGCGCAGGGCCCGGTCTCCGCAGATGGTGCCGATGCCGAACGCGCGAACGAGCTTGCCGAGGATGGGCAGCGGTCGAACCCACTGCAGCGGGAAGATCTTTTTTCCCGCCTTGGCGTAGAGTTCTTGCATCTGCGTCAGCGGCACGCCAGCTGCAAGCCCGCAGGCCACGATTCCGCCCGTGCTCGTGCCGACGACAAGGTCGAAGGCCGATCCTACGTCGAGAGGGCCTTGCAGCTTCAACTTTTCACTGATGCGCTCGGCAAAGGTGGCCAAGTAGGCGGCTTGGTAAGCGCCGCGCATGCCGCCACCGTCAAGACATAGGACCCTAAAGGGCTTCGTCTCCTCCACATGAGCTCCCTGTGGTTTGTGGTGATCTGCGCTATATGGGGTGCGTTGCACTCAGTTTCAAGAGGTACTTCGCACGGAACAGTCAATTTTTTCAAGACCTTAGCGTGTGATCCTGTCGGGACGTTGATCGGCGGGAGAAAGGCGCCGAAGGCCGCAGGGCCTTCGGCTCGGAAGGAAGGAACCACCCGTGGGCTGATGAGCAAGCCCGGTCGTCGCTAGAACCGTCTGCTGTCAGCACTCACACCCGGCCCATGTCGTGGCTGGGGCCGGCATCGTCTGGCGCACATCCGCGCACAAAGGGAGCCCGTTTTTGCGCCGGTGGGCACCGGCACTGAATACCGCTGACCACAAAGGGTCTCCGGGTGGCTCGCGCTGCCAGGCAAGCCATCGGGGGACCCTTCGCAGTGGGCGGGAGAAACACAGACCAGCAGAACACGCGGGAGACGGTTCGCGGAAAAGCTACCTTCAGGTCCCGCAGCCGGGGACGGCTGGACGGGACGCGCACACGAACAAGAAGGCGTTGCGCGCTGGGCGACCCGCAGGGGCGTGCGGGACACGGGCCACGCCTTTGAAACTGGGTGCGGCCCACGGGAAACGGAGTCGGTCAGGCGCCTTTGCGACCGCTGCTACGCGAACGCGAAGCGCCACGCTTGGGCGGACCGGATTCGACCGGCAGCGTGCCATTGCAGTCAGGGTAGCGACTGCACGACCAGAATGGACCGCTCTTGCCGGTGCGTTGGCGCGTCGGTGCGCCGCACTGCGGGCATGCTGGCCCATGGGGAAGCTTGATGGACAGGGACATGCTGCCGTACTGCGCGATCAACTGCGAAATCCAGGTGGCCTGCTTGCTGAGGAATACGTCCAGGGTGAGCTGTCCGGCCTCGATCATGTCGAGCGCCTGCTCCCACACCGCTGTGGTGCCGGGGTCTGCAATCGCTGCGGGCACGGCGTCGATCAGCGTGAACGCCGCATCCGATGCGCGAATGGAGCGGCCCTTCTTCACGATGTAGCCACGGGCGATCAGCACGCTGATGATGTTGGCCCGCGTCGCCTCGGTGCCGATGCCCGTTGTGTCTTTGAGCTTCTGTTTCAGACGCGGGTCGGTTACGAAACGCGCAACGCCCTTCATCGATTTGACCAGTTCGCCCTGGGTATAGGGCTTGGGCGGCATCGTCTTGAGCGCCTTGATCTCGACCTCGGCCACCTGGCACGCCAGGCCCTCACGCAGCGGGGGCAGCACCTGGCTGCGCGCTGCGGCGTCGCCGTCCTCATCCGCTTGCGGCTCGGCCAGCACCAAACGCCAACCCTTGATGACCACCTGTTTACCGGTGGCCGCCAGCATCTGCTGCCCGCAGGAAAACTCAGCCACGGTACGGTCGAACTCGTGGTGCGGTAGGAACTGCGCCAGGTAATGCGCCCGGATCAGCCGGTACACCGCCAGTTCCTTCTCGCTCAGAGCAGAGAGGTTCGCGGGTTCGAGCGTCGGAATGATGCCGTGGTGCGCCGTGACCTTGCCGTCGTTCCAGGCGCGCGAACGCTGGGAGCGGTCGAGCTGACCCATGATCGGGCGCAGCGACGGGTCGGTCTTGAGCAGGCTGTCCAGGACGGCGGGCACCTCGGCAAACATGCTTTCGGGCAGGTAGCCGGAGTCCGAGCGTGGGTAGGTCGTGGCCTTGTAGGTTTCGTACAGCGCCTGGGCGATCTCCAGCGTTTCCTGTACGTCCAGCCCGAGCTGCCTGGAACAGACCTCCTGAAGCGTCCCCAGATCGAACAGCAGCGGCGGGCCTTCGCGCACGCGCTCGGTCTCGACCGACACCACCTGGGCACTGCCCGCAGCGCGAATCTGCTGCGCCGCCTGCTGGGCGACCGGCTGTTGCAGGCAACGACCGGCGTCGTCGGTGCAGCCATCGGGCGCAACCCACAGCGCGGCGAAAGCCTGACCCTCTACGGACAGAGACACGTCGATGCCCCAGAACGGCACCGACTTGAAAGCCGCGATTTCGCGGTCGCGATCCACGACCAGCTTCAGGGTCGGGGTCTGGACACGTCCGACCGACAGCACGCCGTCGTAGCCAGCCTGCCGCCCGAGCACAGTGAAAAGTCGGCTGAGGTTCATGCCGACGAGCCAGTCTGCCCGCGAACGCGCCAGCGCCGAGTAATACATCGGCAGCGTATCGGACGACGGTCGCAGCTTGCCGAGCGCGGTGCGGATCGACGCATCGTTGAGTGCCGATAGCCACAAACGCTCGATGGGACCACGGTAGCCGCACAGGTCGATGATCTCGCGGGCAATCAGCTCGCCCTCGCGGTCGGCATCGGTGGCGATGACGAGATGGGTCGCCTTCGCCAGAAGCGCCTTGACGACCTTGAATTGCGTGGCGGTCTTCGGTTTGACCTCGACCCGCCACTGCTGGGGACTGATGGGCAACTGCTCCAGTGACCAGCGCTTGAGCGCCGCGTCATAGACCTCGGGTGCGGCCGCTTCTACGAGATGGCCGATGCACCAGGTGACGGTGACGCCGGAGCCGTTGAGGCAGCCTTCACCACGCTGCGTCGCGCCGAGAATCCGGCCAATATCCTTGCCCTGGGAGGGCTTCTCGCACAAGAACAGCCGCATATCCGTCCATCCGATTTCCGTGGTTCATTGAGTTGCTGGAATCGAGGATGCCGGGCACCGCCAGGGGCAGCAGCAAACAAGTCGCAAGCGGTGGCGACCACTTTCACGGGATGGAATGGCTCGGGCGGAGATAACGTGCAGCCGGGGTGTGCGGGGCGGGAGCCGCGGTTTTCGGGAGCGCGTGGAAGCCGGTGGACGTTGATGGAGCTATCCCCTGGGGATAGCTCGCAGGTGCATGGACAGCAGCGAAGCACCGCAACCGCCTCCATGCCGGATCACTTCCTGCGCTTGACCTCCTTCGGCGCAGTCGGTTCCTGGGCTGCTTGGGGCTTCGGCTGCGCGTCCTGCGCGGTTTTGGGGCTGAGGGTCACGGACTCGACGCGGAACGGCAGGATGCCGACGCTGCGTGCGTTGATCTGCCAGGTCTCGCGCGGCTGATCTTCGTTGTCCGTCCAGGGCTCGCGCTCCATGCGGCCGACGACCAGCACGCGCATGCCTTTCTGGTACAGATCCTTCCAGTGCGCGACGTCACGGTGCCAGATTTCCACCGGTGTCCAGAAGCCGCCGCGATCCTCGAAGTCGCCGCCTTTGGTGGGAACGGGGTTGTCGAAATACACGTTCAGCCGCAGTAAGCGCCGCGGCTCGTCGTTGCCGTTGGGGAACTCCCGGTACTCGGGCGGGGAGCCAATGTTGCCTTCGCCCCAAAAGTGCGTGCTCATGTTGCAATCTCCATGGTGGTTGAAATACTCGTGCCGCGTCGGCTTCGGGCGCGTACTGGGGAGTCCGGTGCCATCACCGGTCACGCATTCCAGATGGGATGGACTTGAGCCTGCGCAGGTAGGCGTCTTCCGCCTCGGCCGCCTTGCTGGCGCATTCCTGTGCCTGCCTGCCCAGGGTGTGCAGCAGACTGATCTGCATGTTCAACGTGATGCGCTGAAGCTCGATCGCGTGCAGCTCGGCCAGCAGATTGACCGGCGTGCCGGTGCTCGCCATCAATTCCTCCCACAGGGCCACACCCATGGCTGAGCGGTCGTGTTTGCGCCAGCGCAAAAACGCCGTGCCTGCGCCAGTGGTTTGCTGGGCCAACTCCACGGGCAGCAGGTGGAAGGGATGCCCGACTGCCTGTTGCAGCACCTGCCGCTGCGTCAAGCCAATCAACTCGTCGCGCATGGCGAAGCACTGGCTGGCCCAGGCCTCAAGATCCCCCTTACCCTTAAAAGGCTTCAAAAGGCCTTTTAGAGAGGCAGCGTGTTCCAGCTTCATGAAGGCTGCCTGTTGCAGGCCCAGGAAGTAGCGGGGTTCGCGGTTCGGATCGCTCATGCCTGCTCGCCCTCGATCTCGCCGGCGCTGACTTCGGGTGCTGTGTCAGTGGCCAGCTCGTCGGTGGCGGCCTCGTCGTTGGGGGCGGGCGCTGCAGCAGGACTCTCGGCACGCTGTTGCAGGCCACGGCGCACGATGGGCGGCGCGAACTTCGAGCGGCGCGTGCCTTCCAGCACGTCCTGCGGCAGTTCGCCGAATTTCTCCAGCGCCGCCCGAGCTGCGGCGTTCTTTGATACGAAATCGTCGCGCGTACAGCCCGAATAGCGGTATTGCTGGGCCAGCGAGAACAGGCTGCGCAGTGCATGGGCGCCCTCGTTGAGCCAACGCTCCAAGGTGCTGCGGTCGATGAGTGCCGTGTGGTGGGCGAGGATCAGTTTGCGGGCGATGTCGTCGTATTCGGCCAGCAGATAGACGGCGGCAAAGCCGAGCTGCGCATTGACGAACAGCGGCAACTTGACGGGCTGAACGTTGAGGTTTTCGCCTAGGCTGAGTGCCGGCGGCACGCTCGCCAGTGCCTGATCCACCTGCTCGCGCAGCGATTGCAGCGTGGTCTTGGTCTGGTCGAGCTTGACCTCGATGCGCAGCATCCACCAATCCGAGTACGGGTCGTCCTGTTCCGAACCGCGCCGCATCTTGTTCATTTGGGCGATGTAGCCGTTCAGGCCAACGATGCCCGGTCGCCCCTCGGCGGCGGCCCGGCCATGCCAGATGCGCGAAGCGTGGTGCGTGTGAAGCGTCAGCGACATCGCGCTGCGCAGGGAGCCGAGATTCAGTTGCAGTGGTTCATTGGTTGCCATGGTGTCCGCTCGTTGTGTGGAAAGGAGCGGTCAGCTTCGGCAGGAAGCGGAAGGCCGTCAGTCAACAAACCGAAACCTGCCAGACCCCGGTTCAGCGCGTGGTGGCCGCATGCGGCGCGAGCTATCCCCAGGGGATAGCTCCATGGAGCGCCAACGAACGCTGCACGTCGGGATCAGGACGGGCAACGCCGCTGCTGCGGCAGATGTTCGATGTCAGGTCTGCGACTGCACAGCATCCGCCCCAACGGTGGAACTATCCCCAGGGGATAGCTCTATTGGCATCCATG
>CAYRJS010000107.1:0-8391 GCA_964424535.1 uncultured Aquimonas sp. | reverse complement strand
ATCCAGAGCATCATCGGGCGTCCGCGCACCTTGATCGCCTTGGCCGTGGCCGCCGTTTTCGGGGTTTCCATGGCGCAGGCTGCAACCATTCAGGCACCGGGGCTGAGCCAGCCGGGCACGATCACCTACGACGATCAGGGCGTGCCCACCGTCACTGCGGCGACCGACGAGGATGCCGCCTGGTTGATGGGCTACCAACACGCCAGCACGCGTTTTTTCCAGATGGACACCTTGCGCCGCGGAGCTTCCGGTACGGTGGCCGAACTGGTGGGCTCGGCCGGTCTGGCGCAAGACATCCAGGTCCGTACCCTGGGCCTGCGTCGCGCCGCCTGGGAAACCTGGGCCAAGCTCTCGCCGGAGTTGACGGCCCAGCTCAAAAGTTACGCCGATGGCGTCAATACCTGGTTGGCCACACATCCGTTGCCGATCGAATATGGTGCTCTGGAACTGACTTCGGCTGATCCCTGGACGCCAGTCGATTCGGTCGTGATCGGCAAGTTGCTGGCCTACCAGTTGTCCTTCGATCTCGATATCGACTACACCCTTCGCCTGGGTGCTTATCAACAGGCCGGTGCGGCTGCGGGTTTTGATGGCAACGCCCTGTTCTTCGGTGATACCCACCGCTCCGCCCCGCCTGATGCCCGGCGCTCGATCCATGATTTCCCGTACGGCGCCAATATCGGCAGCGACACTGTCGTCTCGGCCAAAGCCATGTCCATGCCGGAGGCCTCGACCCTGGATCCGGCCATGTTGCAATTGGCCCAGAACTATCGCGACCAGATTGCCGACAATGCCCTGATCGCCCCCCACATGAAACGACGCGAAGACCGCGCCGGCAGCAACTGGTGGATGGTCGGCGGCGAGCATACGGCCTCGGGCCGGCCGATCCTGGCCAATGACCCGCATCTGTCGTTGTCCACGCCGATGCTGTTCCAGGAAGGCCATGTGGTGTCCAACGACGCCCGCTACGCCAAGCCGATGAACACGGTCGGCTCGATCGCTCCGGGCACGCCCTGGCCGATTCTGGGCTGTACTTCGGATTTCTGCTGGGGCCTGACGACCAATTCCCTTGATGTCACCGACACCTACCAGGAACAGTTCGTCCTCAACTCCTATGGTTTGCCGACGCACACCATCCACAACGGTCAGCGCGAACCGCTGCTGTGGGTATTCCAGAGTTACTTCGTCAACCAGGTCGGAGATGGCGTGGCCGACAACGTGGTGCGGGACAACTCCATCGGCTACACCAATGGCGGCATCACCATCATCGTGCCACGCCGCAACAATGGCCCGGTGGTGCAGATCAATGGCAGCAGCGGCTTGTCGATCCAGTACACCGGCTGGGGCCCAACCTACGAGCTGGAAGCCTTCCGCAAGATCAACCGCGCCAGCAATATCGATGAGTTCCGTGCTGGCGTGATGGATTTCGACGTCGGTTCGCAGAACTTCGCCTACGTCGACAAGAAAGGCAATTTTGCTTATTTCGTCAGTGCCGAGATGCCGATCCGCGAGGATCTCCAGGTCGGTACCGTCAATGGCGCGCCGCCCTTCATCATCCGCAATGGCACCGGTGGCAACGAATGGCTGCCGGCAAGCAACCGTTATCCAGGTCAGCATTTGCCGTATGAAATCCTCTCGCCGGAGGAAATGCCGTACACCGTCAACCCGGCTACGGGTTACATCGCCAATGCCAACAACGACCCGCTTGGCACCACCTTTGACAACAATCCGCTCAACCAGCTTCGTCCCGATGGCGGCATCCTGTACTACGCTCCAGGGCATTCGTCCTATCGCATGGGCCGGATCGATCGCGAGGTCCAAAAGCTGGTCGAGCGCGGCAATGTCACCGTGGCCGACATGATGAAGCTGCAATCCAACAACCAGCAGCTCGACGCCGAACTGGTGTTGCCGCATGTGCTCAATGCCGCCGACCGCATCGAGGCCTGTGGTTACGGTGATGACGTCAAGTTGCAAGAAGCGATTGGCCGCCTGGCAGCTTGGGATTATTCCACTCCGACCGGCATCCAGGCCGGCTTTGATGCCGGTGACAATCCGTTCGCCCTGGCGCCTCCGAGTGACAATGAAATCTCCCGCTCGATCGGTGCCACCTTGTGGGCGATCACCCGGGGTCAGTTGATCCGCAACACCATCGATTACACCCTCAGCAAGGTTGGCCTGGGCAGTTACTTGCCGGGCGCCAACGAAGCCTACTCCGGGTTGAAGTTCCAATTGGACGCCTTCGTCCCATTGGGTGGTCATGGTGCTTCGGGTCTGGATTTCTTCACCAAGGTGGCCGACGGGCTGGCCGGCGAACCGGCGGACGTGCGGCGCGATTGCGTCCTGCTCAACAGCGTGCGTGATGGCCTGAACCTGCTGGCCAGTGACGAGTTTGCCCCGGCGTTTGGCAACTCCATCGACCAGAACGACTACCGTTGGGGTTTGCTGCACCGGATTACCTTCAGCCATACCCTGGGCCCGGCCCTGAGCGTTCCTGGCATCCAGGGCTATCCGTTCCAGGATCTGGCTCCCGGCCTGCCGGGCATTTCCCGCCAGGGCGGCTTCGACGTGGTTGACCAGGCCAGCCATAACGCCCGCGCCAATTCCGTCAATGGCTTCACCTTCGGCTCCGGCCCGGTGCGTCGCTTCATCGGCGAGATGACCGATACCCCGACCCTGCTGCAGATCGCCCCCGGTGGTCAGGATGGCAATCCCGGCGACATGGGCTATATCAGCCAGTTGCCGCTGTGGCTGGTCAATGGCTACAAGCCGCTGGTGATCGACCCGGCCGTGTCGTCGGCCTCGGCCGTGGCCACGCTGGAATTCCAGCCGAAGTAGAATCGGGTTCTCGACCCACTTTCAGCAAGGGCGTGCCGGTCACGCCCTTGTTGTTTTACAGATATGAAAAAATCCCTGCCAGCGCGTGGTTTTGACATCGAAGCGGCCCATGCCCATGTCACTCGTCGTGACCGCAAACTGGCGCGCTGGCTGACCCGGATCGATCCGCTGCAGCCGATTCCGCAGTGGTACGAACCCTTCGACCCGGTGGATGCCCTGGCCCGTTCCATCTGCTACCAGCAGTTGAGCGGCAAGGCCGCAGCCACCATCGTCGGGCGCCTGGAAAACACCCTGGGCAGTACGCGCCTGCATGCCACCGTACTCGATCGCTTCGACGACGAAACCCTGCTGGCCTGTGGCCTTTCGCGCAACAAACTGAAAGCCCTGCGGGATCTGGCCGAACATGAAAAACGCGGGGAAATTCCCACCGTGGCGGCAATGGCCGATATGGACAATCAGGCCATCATCGATGCTCTGGTCAAGGTGCGCGGCATTGGCCGCTGGACGGTCGAGATGCTGCTGATCTTCCGTCTGGGCCGACCGGATGTCCTGCCCGTGGACGACCTGGGCGTACGCAAGGGCGCGCGCCTGGTCGATGGCCTTGAAGAAATTCCCAAACCCAAGGCTCTGGCCGAGCGCGGCGAACGCTGGGGCCCCTGGCGCAGCTATGTGGCCCTGGCCCTGTGGCGCATTGCCGACCTCGATACCCCCAGCACCACACCGGTGCGACGTTCGCAGGATTGAAGCTGCCAGGCATGCTTGAGTCGGGCCGATCAGAATGTCATAATGCGCGGCCCTGCCTTGCATACCGCGCAACGCAGGCTGCACGCATCACGGGCGGTTAGCTCAGCGGTAGAGCACTACCTTGACATGGTAGGGGTCACAGGTTCGATCCCTGTACCGCCCACCAATCAGTTCAACCACAAACGCCACCATCACGGTGGCGTTTGTGTGTCCGACTCCTACGAATGTGCACATACGCATTCACGCACTGGGGCGATGGGTTCTCGCCTGCACGCCGGTGACATCGGGAACCTTTTACCTGGCAACTGCATCAATGGGCTGAACCACCCGTGCCGTGCACCCGCAGCCATGCAGCCAGATCGATTGGCCTTGTGACCGCGCCGTGTTCGGCAACCGTGGCTTCACTGATGCCGTTGGCCCAGGCAAAGAGGACCAACGTCTTTCCGAGCAATCACGAATCTGGCGAACACGGTTCCTGCAACGCAGGCCACACCGCGATCCGCTTCGAGAATTGAGGAGCTGACGCAATGAAATTTCCGATCACCGGCTTGAGCGCACTGAGCGTGGCCATGGGGCTTGTCTTTGCAACGAGTGCGCTGGCAGCCGATCTGGATGCAAGGCAGAACCCCGTCGCCCCGGCGACAGATGTGCTGGTCAACCAGACTGACAGTGTGACTTTCTACAGTCTGGGCGTTGATGAATGGGAAAGCGAAACGATCTTCTGCGACGGTTTCGATGTGGACGATGTCGCCCCCTGCATCCCGACACCTGCAACCAGCATCGTCTACAGCGGCCCGCTCGATATCGACATTCCACCAACTGCCAGCGGCCTGCGTATCAACTTTGTGACCGGTGAAGCAGCACCGGGCATCCCCCATTCCCACTTCAGCATAAACAAGGGCGATCCATACCTGTATGGCCCCGGCATGTTTTTCTTCTGGGGATCGGATGCGAACAACGGAGGCGTCGCGCTCACCAACAACGGACCATATCTGGTTCTCGGATCCGGCGATACCATCGGACCAGCATCGATTTTCATCAGTCACAGCATTGGCACCTCCAGTGTCATGTTTGACTATTGGGCCGGCGTGGAAGGCTACCTGGGTGTCAGATTCGTGAACGAGGAGACGGATGAAATCAATTACGGCTACGTGCACCTGCTGACCACCCACGGCACCGGTTATCCAGCCATGATCCTCGACTACGCATACGACAAGTCGGGTGCCGCGATCACGATTCCTTGACTCACCATTGAGCGAACACGGTATCGATCAGGGTTTGGCTTTGCCTTCCAGGGCCGTAAGGATGCGTTGGCTGGCCCGGCCATCGGCTGGGGTGATGCCCAGGCGTTGCTGTTCGGTGACGATGGCGCGGCGGGTCAGGGTGCCGATCAGGCCGTCGGCTTCGCCAATGTCATGACCACGGGCCAGCAGCAGGGTTTGCAGGGTTTTGCGTTGGGCGCGGTCCAGGCCCGGATCGGAGGTGGGCCAGGGGGTTTGTTGTGCTGGGTCACCGCGCAGGTGGTCGGATAGCAAGGCAATGGCCAGAGCGTAGCTTTCGGCGGCGTTGTAGGAAAAGATGGCGTCGTAGTTTTTCTGTACCAGCCACGCGGGTCCGGAAGGTCCGGTGGGCAGCAGCAGGGCAGCCTGGGTGTCGCTGGCGGCCAGTTCGCTGCCGTCGATACGGGTGATGCCGCGTGTGCGCCAATCGCGTAGTGGGCGCTTGTTGCGACGTCCTGCGATGCTGGTGTCGAATCCCTTGGGCAAGCGTACCTCGTAACCCCACGGCGTCTGGCTGCGCCAACCGGATTGTTTGAGGTAGTTGGCCGTTGAAGCCAGGGCATCGGGGATGCTGGTGACCAGATCGCGGCGGCCGTCGCCATCAAAATCCACGGCAATGCGGGCGTAGGTGCTGGGCATGAACTGGGTATGCCCGAAGGCCCCGGCCCAGGAGCCGACCAGGCCATCGGCGGACAGATCGCCGGCGTACAGGAGCTTGAGCAGGGCGATGAATTCGCTGCTGAAATAGGTTTGCCGTCGCCCGAAGCAGGACAAGGTGGCCAGTGAATTGAGCAAGGGGCGTTTGCCGAAAACCTGGCCGTAATCGCTTTCCACACCCCAGACGGCCACCACGGTGTAGCGGTCCACGCCAAAGCGGGCTTCCACCTGCTCAAGCACCTCGGTGTGGCGAGCCAGCATCTGCTGGCCTTGTTCGATGCGCTGCGAATCCACCAAGGGCGCCAGGTAATCCCAGATCGGGGTGCTGAATTCGGGCTGGGCGTTGAGGGCGTCCAGAACCGTTGGATCGGCGACCAGATCGCGGGTGAAGTTGGTAAAAGCCGGAGCCGGAATGCCGCTGCTGCCGGCCTTGCCGCGCAAGACATCAAGGCAACGGGAGAAGTCGCCATCGGCGGCCAGGGTGGGCGCACTGGCAAAGCTCAGCATGAGCAGGGCGGGCAAGCAGCGTGGCAACCAGGTTGGGAGCATGGGCGTTCTTCGGATACTCAGGTGCGTGCCATCAGCAGGCGACGCAATTCGTCTTTTTCGTCTTCGTCCAGGTCACCCTTGGTGCGAAGATCGTAGATGCGTTGTTGCATGGTCTGGCGTTCAAGCTGGATCAGGGCGTCGTCGATTTCCTGTTGCCAGATGGCCGCTTCGCCGGGGATGTCGATCAAGGCCAGTTGCCCCAGGGCCGTGGCTTCCTCACGCTCGGCAAAGTGTTCCAGCAGGCCACCGGTACGCAGACTCGGGCTGGCGTGGATGAGGTCGAGCATTTCGATCAGAAGCTCGATGCCGGGCAGGCGCAGTTGCGCAAACGAATAGGGTGGTTCAATGGCCAGGGCCAGGGCCGGGTTGTGCAGCAGCAAGGTGATGATGTTGCGCACCAGACTGCGCTTGCGATTGGGTCCGGCGGTTCGAGGGCGGGGCGGTGCTGGTCGGGTCGGTTTGCCGGCTGGTGTTGTTGCCAGGCCGGTCAATTCCTGCAGGCGCTGGAACATCAGATCGCGAAAGGCCCCATCGGGAATCTGCTGCAACAGGGGACGGCAATGTTCAGCCAGACGGGCGCGACCGTCGAGCGTATCCAGACGGATTTCGCGGGACAGCTCGTGGAAAAAGAACTCCGACAAAGGCGTGGCCTGGGCCAGACGTTGATCAAAGCCCTGGGCTCCTTCCTTGCGTACCAGCGAATCGGGATCTTCGCCTTCGGGCAGAAACAGGAAACCTGCCTGCCGGCCTTCCTTCATCCGCGGCAGGATGGATTCCACCGCCCGCCAGGCGGCGCGGCGACCGGCGGCATCACCGTCGAAGCAAAAAAACACATCGGTGGCGTTGCGAAACAGCAGTTCGGCGTGCTCAGGCGTGGTGGCCGTTCCCAGTGTGGCCACAGCGCAGGTGATGCCGTATTGGAACAGGGCCACCACGTCCATGTAGCCTTCCACCACCAGCAGACGCGGAATCTTCGAATGGGCCTGGCGTACCTGCCACAGGCCGTACAGTTCGCGGCCCTTGTGGAACAGCGGAGTTTCCGGGGAATTGAGGTATTTGGGCCCGGCATCCTTGGTCAGTACCCGACCACCAAAACCGATGGGGCGGCCGCGCCGGTCGTGGATCGGAAAGATCACCCGGTCGCGAAAACGGTCGTACAGGTGCCCGCCATCGCTCTTGGCCAGAAGACCGGTCTGTTCCAGCAGTTGCACGCTGCGGGCATCGCTGCCCAGGGCGCTTTTCAGGCCATCGAAACCTTCAGGTGCATAGCCCAGGGCGAAACGTTCCCGGGTGGCCGGATCAATGCCACGGCGGGTGAAATAATCCTGGGCGCGTCGATTCTGGTGCAACTGCGCACCGAACCAGTGCGTAGCCTTGCCCAGCACCTCGTACATCTGGCGCAGGGAGCCATCTTCGTTGCGCTGACGGGTTTCCCGTGGCACCTCGACCCCGGCACGGCGGGCCAGATCCTCGATGGCATCGAGGAATTCGAGGCGGTCGTAATCCATCAAAAAACGCAGGGCACTGCCGTGGGCGCCACAGCCGAAGCAGTGATAGAACTGCTTGGTGGGCGAGACTGTGAAGCTGGGCGTGCGTTCGTCGTGGAAAGGGCACAGACCCTGGTATTCGCGCCCGGCTCGCTTCAGCGGGACGCGGGCGCCGACCAGTTCCACGATATCGGTGCGCGCGATCAGGTCATCGATGAAAGTGTCGGGAATCCGGGCCATGCCGACCAGTTTAGAGCGCAACGGACTCAGGTGCTGCCACGCGCAGGGCGGCATCCGTCAATATCGTGTGAATCAGCCGGTCAGGGCCTGCTTCACCAGCGCGGACACCTGGGCCATATCGGCCTTGCCGGCGAGCTTGGGCTTGAGTACGCCCATCAGCTTGCCGATATCGGCCATGCCGGTGGCACCGGTAGCGGCGATAGCCGCCTTGATTTCAACCAGGATGGCGTCGGCGTCCATTTTTTCCGGCAGATAGGTTTCAATCACGGCCATCTCATCACGCTCGACGCTGGCCAGATCCTCACGCCCGGCGGCGGAGTACTGATTGATGGAGTCACGTCGCTGCTTGACCATCTTTTCCATGATCGCGATCACGGCAGCGTCATCCAGGGTGATGCGCTCATCCACTTCACGCTGCTTGATGGCGGCATTGATCAAACGGATCACGCCCAGCCGGGCCTTGTCGCCGCCTTTCATGGCGGTCTTCATGTCATCGGTGAGTTGCTGCTTGAGGGTCATGGGAGGTCCGTAATTCGGGATTCGTAATTCGTGATTCGGTAAGAGCCGGGATTCGTCATTCGGGATTCGTGATTCGCAAG
>CAYRJS010000106.1:0-8418 GCA_964424535.1 uncultured Aquimonas sp. | reverse complement strand
GTGGCGTGGTCGAACCCATCGGTGAAGAACGGCTGATCATTCCCCAGCTTACGGGGCGGGTGGAAACGGTACTGGTGGATGAAGGCGATGTGGTCACGGCGGGCCAACTTCTGGCCGAACTGGAAAATGCCGAACAGCGCGCTGCCCTGGCTGCGGCCCAGGCCGAAGCAGAACGGCTGCAGGCCGAATTGACACGCCTGCGCCACGGCCCCCGGCCCGAGGAAATCCGCAGTGCCCGCGCCGCTCAAGCCGAAGCCAAGGCCCTGGCCGAACAGGCCCGAAGCGAGCTGGAACGACGCGTGCAGATGGCGGCCCAGCACCTGATCTCGGCTGAATTGCTGGAAGACGCCCGTACCCGCGCCGCCACCGCCCAGGCTGCCCGGGAACGGGTCACCGCCCAGCTGGATCTGCTCTTGGCCGGTACCCGCCAGGAAGACCTCGATGCCGCCGCAGCGGCCGTGGCTGCGGCAAAAGCCCAGGCCGAACGCGCTGCTGCCGAACTGGAAAAAACCCGCATCCGCGCCCCGATTGATGGCATCGTGCTCAAGCGGGTATTGAATGCCGGGGAAACCGTCACCGCCCTGTCACCCGAACCGCTGGCCACGCTCGGCAACCTCGACCAGTTGCGGGTGCGGGCGGAAATCAACGAACTCGATATCTCCCGGGTGCGCGTGGGCGCCGCTGTCACGGTCAGTTCAGATGCCTTCTCCGGCCAGCACTTTCCGGGCCGGGTGATCCGCCTGGCCCGGCGCATGGGCACTCGCACCATCTTGTCTGACGATCCCAGTCAGCGCCGCGATGCCAAGACCCTGGAGACCCTGATCGAACTCGATCCCGGCGCACCCTTGCCCATCGGCCTGCGCGTTGATGTGCGCATCGATGCCACCGCCGGCGACTGATTTATCCGCTGAATTTCAGGGCAAGGTCGGCGGTATCGGCGAGGTCGGATCCTCCAGATGGGCCCAGACCGCATCCAGGGCGATACGCACGGTCGGCAACAACGGCTGGTACCGCTTGCCGTAGTCGGGCAAGGCCAGGAAAGCATCAAAGTGCTGGGCCTCGGGCACCAGCCAGTACGCCACCGGGCGACCGGCGGCCTGCGCCTTGGCGACATAGGGCGCGCTGCTGAAAGCCACCGGAATCAAACCATCGGCGCGGCCATGTACCACCACCACTGGCAGATCAGCGCGGGGCAATTCGGCTCGGGTTTCGGCCACTCCGGCCCGAACCCGCTGGGCGGCTTCGCTGTCACCGGTCCATAGCTCACGCAGGCAATCCAGCCCGGCCAGATCCGGATCCACGCCCTGACGCTGGGGATCGACCAGAGCGATGCCATTGCCGGGCGGAATACCGCTGGCATCGGGCCACCACAGCGCTTGTTCGGCGGCAGTGGAATCACGAGCCTGGCCCTGCTCATCGAGCAGGCGGTAAGCAAAGCCGCAAGGATGCGCGCCCGCCGGGAAGCGTCCATAGGCCGAGGCATAGGCAGCCCCAACCGCGCGCCACAGATCAAAGCCGGTTGTGGTCACGCCGCTATGCAGGGCCTGATCATCAAAACCCGCGGCCTTGAGCTGCGCCAGGGCATCAGCAGCTTGCTCGGCCACCGTGGCACCGGACAATTCACCACGTGCGGCCAGGCTGGCGCAACGTTGTTCGCCCAGAGCACGCAGACCATCAGGCATCGGCGGCACCGGCCAGTCTTCCACGGCCAACAGGGCGCATGGCATCAAGCGCGCGGCCAGGGTGCCGTAGTCGTACAGCGGTCGCGCCCCGGGTTCATCAACCCAGATATTGGGTTCACCAGCCACCACCGCATCAAGCAGACCATCATCGGCCTCGGCTGCCCGCAGTACGGCACCGCCGCCATTGGAAATGCCGACCGCGATGATGCGGGTCGCATCCGCCGTGTACGGGGCACGATCCGGAAAGGCACGATCCAGCATGGCCAGGCCGAACTCGGCCGCCTGCCGCACATGCCGGCCCCAATCGGCTTCGGGGTTGTCCAGCGAGTGGGCATGCTTGAAGGCCACACCTTCAGTCGCCGTGGTTTCAGGCACAAACCCAGCCACGGCATTGCCCGAGGCCGGCCGTCCATCCAGCCCGGTGCGATTGGCTACAGCCAGATCGACATAGTCGGTGCCGGCACCCTTGTCGGTGTAGACCACGGCGCAACCTCGCGACAAGGCCCAGGGTGCTGCCACGGCGATGGCGCCATAGACCCCGCGTGAGCCCGAGGCCGGAGCCAGCACCAGGCAGGGACGAGCCGGATTGAAGCTGTCGGGCAACTGCATCAAGACCCGATGGGGCTGGCGGACACCGGGCAATGTAGCCAAGGTAGAGAACTCACGCCCGCCCACGCGCGGCAGCACATCACCGGCACCACCACCCGGACGCAGATCGGCAATACCACGCCAGTTCGACCAGATGGCGCGACGACGCAGTTCCTTGGCGGTTGGTGCGTCGGCATCGGCAATTTCGGGCGCGACCGGAGAGCGCAGTCCCTCGATACCCAGACCGGCACTGACCAGGTCATCGCGCAGGCGATGCGTGGTTTCCAGTACCGGACCCCAGGATGAAACCGGTTCGGGCGTGGTCATGGTGGTCTGGATGGGTACTTGGGAGCAGGCGACCAGGCCACCCAGGGCCAGGCCGAAGACAAGAGAAAAGGATTTCAGATTCATGGTCATACCTTAACGCATCAATGCCCGAATAGGACTGGACTTTGGGGCAATTCAGCCGGGTTTGTTTCGATCCGGGTGCCGCCGCTTGAGACTGTCCTTCACATCGACCTGCAAGCACAACTGGAAGGGTGCACCCGATACCGTGTTCAGATCGAAGGTCACGCCTGCACGATCCGGCAAACGCACCTGCAAGGCCGCCACCGGCGCCTGCGGCAGCTTGATCCACCATAGATCCTGGGTCCGTTGCACGTGTGCCGTATCACCCGGCACCAGACGCAGATTGAAACCCAGATGCTGATCGCCCGGCAATTCACAGTGACTGCCCAGGCCCTTGCCGGCCATCAGTTCGAGCAATTCGTCCTCATCAACCCGCAGCCGCCACTGGCCGGACTGGATCTGGATCTTCATTGACGTGTTCCGAAAGCTTGTCCGGCAACCACGCTACCACACCGGATCCAAAGCGCTGCTTCCTTTCACCACGACCGAATCCGGCCATCGCCGCAAACGCAGGAATACTGCGATCAGGTTGATGTAACCAACCGGAAACCCAGGTGCGACATGGGGCTGTACGGATCGCAACCGCGCCGGGCGCTGGGGCGGTAGGACATGCAGTAATCCTCGTTGCAGAGGAAGGAACCGCCGCGGATGACCCGTTTGGGTGCATCCACGGGCACCCCCGGATCGGCCGGATCGTAGCAGTCGTCAGGTCCGGATGGGTTGTCGATGGGGCCGTGCGCGTTCTGTGCCTGATGAACGAAATAGTCAGCGCGGTACCAGTCCGCCACCCATTGCCAGGCATTGCCGGTCATGTCGTACAGGCCGTAGCCGTTGGCCGGAAAGGTTCGCACTGGCGAGGTGCCGAGCGCGCCGCCAGCCTTGGCGCTGACCATGGGGAAAGGGCGCTGGTCCACATCCCAGTAATTGGCCAAGGGCATGCCATCAGGCCCTGCCAATTCGTTGCCCCAGGCGTAGGTAGCCTGTTCCAGACCGCCGCGCGCGGCAAACTCCCACTCTGCCTCGGTTGGCAAGCGCTTGCCGGCCCAACGGGCGTAAGCGAGCGCATCTTCGTGGCTGACCTGCACCACCGGATGCTCGTCCTTGCCTTCGAGCGTGCTGCCTGGACCTTGAGGATGACGCCATTGCGCGCCGGGCACGTAGCTCCACCAACGCGAATAATCATCCAGCCGCACGGGTGCCGCCGTGCCGGTGAAGACCATGGCACCGGGTACGAGCACATCATCCGGTGGCCTTGGCACACCTGGGGGCAGTTGCACACGGATGCTGTCCCAGTCGGGCTTGCGTTCGGCGGTGGTGATGTACCCGGTCTGGCGCACGAACTGGGCAAACTGCGCGTTGCTGACGTGGGTCTGGTCCATCCAGAAGCCGGCCACGCGCACCGCATGCGTAGGACGTTCGTTCAACTGCGCAAGTCGATGGTCGCTGCCCATCAGGAAATCTCCGCCGGGGATCCAGACCATGCCCAGCGGGCCATTGGTGCCATCGCCAAGGATGACCCGGGGTGCGCGTGGGCGAGCCAGAAAGCGCCCGCCGAGCACACCGCCGGCAGCGGCAGCAACCAGGGTCACGCCGCCGAGAAGCAGTGTGCGACGCGACAGGCTCTCAATGAACGGCATGGCTTTCAGGACAAGTGGTATCGAAATTGGACAGGATGACGGTGGCATCCTCCGCGTCAGTGATGCCGTCGAACACACCATTGACAAGGAAATCGTAGACGCTGGACAGGCCCCAGTCGTTGGCGATACGTTGCCATTCGGTGAAATCCGCCATGTCCACTACACCGTCCTTGTTGCCATCGCCTGGGCAGGCAGGCTGGGAGGTCAGCAGGTCGTCCAGCTTGGCCGTGAGAGTGGCGTAGGCAGTCTGCTGTTCGGCAGTGAGCGCGCCATCAAGCAGATTGTTGCTGGCCGGATCTTCCAGCGCCGGCATCGGCACGGCCTGGTCGATCGCGTAGAACTCGGTGCTGATGTCCGTGCGGGCGTCGTTGGCGGTGGGGTCATAGCTGACCACGGTGTTGCGCACCAGCTTGAAATGGGCATCACGGATGGCGACCGCGCTTTCTGGCAGCATCTCGACTGGCAGCGCGGTTGGATCAGTGGCATGGATGGCCTGGTTCACCTGCCAGCAGCGTGCGTAGCCGGTGCCGCCATTGTCGATGACCGAGGCATCGCTGTAGCCGACACCCCACCAGACGCCGAGATTGTCCTCACACACGCTTTTGGAGGTTGGGATCTGCGTGCAAGTGCCTCCGGCCAGGGCGCTGCGGTTCAAGACGCAGGGACCGTTGCGGCCATCATTGGCCTGGATGTTGACGCCCATCTGGGTGAAATTGATGCCGCGCAGGCTGTCCTGGGCAGGGTTTTCCAGATAGGGCAGCAGGGGCACCGAATCGAGCGTGCGCGGGGATTCCTGCTGTACGTCCAGGCCCGCCAACTCGCCGAAGAACTGGAACAGGTCGACCGCGTTGACCATGTGCTCCACATCCCGGCCTGGCTGCGCCACCGGCGGCCCGGCGACGATCAAGGGCACCCACACGCCGGTCTGGTAGGTGGTGCCCTTGGCCAGAGACAGGCTGAAGGGGAATTTCACCGCAAAGCCGAGGGTGCCGTTGTCACCGACGATCACGATGATGGTGTTGCGGGCCTGCGGATCGTAGACCAGGGCACCATCACCATTGCGTGTGGCCAGGCCGGTTTCCACCAGCAAACGGGCAAACTCGGTGTCCATGGCCTCGGTCATCTGATTCTGGATGATGCGCCCGTGCGCGGTGCTGGTGCAGTCGAGAATATCGCCGGAGAACCCAGGTGTATCTGGCAACATGGGTGTGAGCAAGGTGCTGCTTTGCGGTGCCAGATGCATGGGTGCGGGTTGCCAGGGGGTGTGTGCGGCCGAATAGCTCACCGTGGCCATCCACGGCGTGTTGCCCGAACGCGAGTTGATCCAGTCGATGGCGGCATTGGTCTCCAGCGTGGTGCGATAGCCGCGTGCACGCGGATCGCTCAAGGGCACTTCTTCGACGACATCATCATCGATGATCACCAGCGGGGAGACGTAAAAGGCGTTTTCGCGGTCAAAATCCAGATTCACACCGCCCGGCAGCGGTTCATCGCAACTGGCTTGCTCGCGCACGAAGATGCCGCCCTGGGCCATGCAGGTCATGCCGCTGCTGTCGTTGCCGGGCAGCGACGGCGGCGGCATGGACACGCAACTGCCATCACTGAAATGGCAGGCACCTGCCAGGTGATGCGGGTAGAAGCCGCAACGCCATTGCCCAGGCGCGTACACACCACCGGCCGTGGTATCGACCGAGCCCGGCAGGCCCCCGATCCAGCCGTGGAAATGATCCCAGCCAAGTACCGCGGGCGTGGCGTTGCCGGCTTCGTTGTGCTCGGGACCGGCGAGGTGGAACTTGCCGAACATGGCGCTTTCGTAACCAGCCTTCCTCAACAGCCTGGGCACGGTCAGATCGTGCGGAGACAGTTGCGAATTGGCCAGATCGTTTGGCCCCAGGGCTTGGTACAAATCGGTGCGCAGAGGAAAACGTCCAGTGAAAAAGGCCGCCCGTCCTGGCGAACACTCGGGCATGGACCAGGTATTGCGAAAGCGGATACCGGCCTCGGCCACGGTCTCGATGGCAGGCATGGGCGGAGCCGTGACACCGCCGTAACCAAAGGACGCCATCTGATCGATGCCGACATCGTCCATGATCACGAGCAGGATGTTGGGTGGTCGGGTTTCAAAGCCATCGGCGAAGATCCCGTCCTGCGCCATCGAAGCGGTCACCGGCAGCAGAGATAGCACGAGTGTCAGGGCAATGAGTCTGGGCAAGACGTTGGGCATGATCCGGGCTCCCGTCTCAAGGCTGCGGCGGCGCACAGAGCCTGCCGAAATGGGCCAGGATGATGTCGCGGTCGACCTCGTCGGTCCTGCCATCGTGGTTGAAGTCGTACCAGGTCGATTGGCCGGCACCGTCGTGTTGGTTCAAGGCACTCAATTCGGCCCAGTTGTCCAGGTCGGTCTGGTCCACCTTGAAATCGCGGTTGCCATCACCGGGGCAGTGGATGGTGTCGTAACCGTACTGATACGCCGCCACGGCATCGCGCTGATCCAGCTCGGCGGCCAATACCGCATAGGCTGCCTGCGCCTCGGGATCGAGTGCAGATACGTCCAGCGGGGTTGGGCCGATGGCCAGTTCCGCGCCCTCCCTGTCGAGCACCGGGTTGGGTTGGGCGGACATATCGATACGATAGAACTCGTCGATATTGGTGTTGACGCCGGTATAGACGGAGTTGACCGGGTTCACCAGATCCTGGGTGAAGGTCTTGCGGTTCAGGCGCACCAGTTTGTGGATACCATCGCTGGCAGCCTTGGAAGCATCGGGCAGCACCTTGGTGGCATCCGCCGGGTTGAGCGCGGTGCGGTAGGACATGACCTGGCCGCAATGCTCGAAACCGGCTTCAGGCACACCGCTCAAGCCCGACCCGGCACCGTACCAGACGCCTCCCTGGTCATCGCACAGGGCCTTCATGGGGAAAATCACGAAACAGGTATCGGCGGCTTCCACCACGCAGGGCTGAGCCACGATGCCGGCAGCGGGATTGGGGAAGTTGGTACCCATTTCGGCAAAATTGATCGTGCGCAGCGCCTCGTGCCCGGGTTCGGTCAGGTAGGTCAGCATCGAGTGGGCGTCGAGCGGGCGATTTGCCGGAATATGAGCATCCAGATCGGCACCGGCCAATTCGGCAAACAAACGGTAAAGATCGGGGGAACTGACTTGATGCGCCACGTCCCTGCCCGGAGCCACGATCATGGGTCCGGCCACCAGCAACGGCACGGCCACGCCGGTCTGGTAGGACGATCCCTTGGCGCGGGTCGGGTCGAATCGACCCGGCGTGGTGAACTTCACACTGTTGACGTAGGTGCCGTTATCACCCATGACTACCACTACGGTGTTGCTCCGCGCCGGGTCGTAATCCAGGCTGCCGTCCAGGTTCCAGTCAGCCAGACCAATTTCCACCAGCAGGCGACCGATTTCCTTGTCCATGGCCTCGACCATCAGGTTGGTGACGAGGTGATCATCAATCAGGCCAATGATCTGTCCCGGCGCGCCTTCCACGTCGGAGATCGGCGAGCACACCAGGTTGTCGTTGCGCCCCGGCGTATCCTCGGCGAGCAGCGCCAGCGGCGGTACCTGCAAGGGAGCGTGGATGGCCGAATAGCCCACCGACATCATCCACGGCCGACCCGCAGGCTGGGCCCTGGCCCAGGCAACGGCCCGATCGGTTTCCAGGGTACTGCGGTAGCCACGCGCGGAGGCATCCGTGGCCAGCACTTCGCCGGCATTGCCCTGAGCGTCGCTCCAGACGAACTTGCCGGTGTAGTAGCCGTTTTGCATAGTGAAATCAATGTGCGTGGGCGTGTTCACCTGACAAGACTGGTTCGGATCGAAGATGCCACCACGCTCCAGGCAAGTGCGTCCCGGCGTGCGCAGGCCGGCGACATCGTCACGCACGAGTTGTTCGCACGTGTTGTCAACGAAATAGCAGGCACCTTGGTCGGCACCGTGGGTGTTGTCCATCGTGACATTGGGCACGAAGCCGCACGTGTAGGGACCATCAGCCGGATCGTCGCCAAAGCTTGCAAGCCCGGCGCGGGTATCGATCGGATAAGGTGGCGCTACCGCGAGGTCGACATCCTCCTCATCGACGACATCCAGTTC
>CAYRJS010000105.1:0-8461 GCA_964424535.1 uncultured Aquimonas sp. | reverse complement strand
GATGCCAGCGTGATGCTGCTGGGCGGCGAGCCCCTGGGGCCGCGTTTCATGTGGTGGAACCTGGTGTCATCCGACAAGGAGCGTATCCGCCAGGCCGCCGAAGACTGGAAGGCCGGGCGTTTTCCCTTGCCAGCAAACGACAACCAGGAATTCATCCCGCTGCCGGACAAGCCCATTGGCTGAACAACGTGCCCTGATGGGTTTGCCGTTACACTTGCCGGCCCTATCGTGCTTCAGGACTGGCCATGACCGCGTATCTTTGGATCAAGACCTTCCACCTCGTTTTCATGATCGGCTTCATGGCTGCGGCGTTTTATCTGCCGCGCATCCTGGTCAATCTGGGTGAAGCCGGCAATCTGCCGGAGGTGCGCACGCGCCTGGTCTTGATGGGCCGACGCTTGTACCGCTTTGGCCACGTCATGTTCGGCTTGATGTTTCTGCTGGGTCTGGTGCTGTGGCTGGGTTATCGGATCGTGCCGAATTTCCCCACCATGGTGGCGATGGGCACAGGCTGGATGCACGTCAAACTGACCCTGGTATTGCTGCTGTTCGGCTGCCATCTGGGCTTTGGCTGGCAGTTGGGCCGCATCGCCCGGGGCGGTGCCTTGCCGGCACCCGGGCGCATGCGTGTGCTCAATGAATTGCCCTTGTTGCTGTTGATTCCGGTGATCTGGCTGGTGCTGGCCAAACCGTTCTGATCACGGTTCGCTGGTTGCCGCGATTCGCACCGGAATCGGCACATTGCACAGTTCGATCCGACCCACTGGATCGACGAACCAGGCCTCGTGGCGCTCACGCCGCGCCTGCACCAGACGGGCAAACGCGGGTGTATCGGTACGCATGACTTCCAGTGGCACCCGTTCGGTCTCTGGCACATCGGCAGCCAGGCGTATCGAGGTGATGGCAATGCGCTGGGCCGGATCGGTGAAAAAGCCCATGGGTTCCGGCCCACGCGGCAGGGCCGACAAAAGGCTCATGCCCTGCAGCACCCGCCCCACCGAGGTGATGTTGCGATCCAGGTGACGCGGCGCGTGGCCGATGACGACATACAGTTCCGCCGCATTGCTGCTGTCGGCGGCATTGTCGCGACCGGACCCAACCAGACCATAACAATGCGTCATCCAGACCTTGCCGCGGGCCGGATCGCGCGCGGCCGGAAAGCCATCCACAAAGCCCACTTCCGTGGCATACGGATCGCGGCTGTCGATCCGGGTGAATGCGACGCCTTGGGCATCGCGATCGAATTCAGCCGGCAACGTGGTGCGGGCTTCACCCATTGACCTTTTTCGCGCGGCATCTTCGGCATCGGGGTCGCCCCATTGCACGACGTAGTTATCCTGCACCCTGATGATGGCCAGGTCATTCCAGTAACCGGCCCGGGCCAGGGTACGGATATTGGCCACGTGTTCCGGGGCAAAACCGGGTGCCAGTTCGATCACGACCCGACCGCCGGGAATATCCAGGTACAGGGTATTTTCAGGATCCGGTCGTCGCCAATCGCCGCTGGTGGTTTCCGCCAGCACCTGGGCCATGGTCGGTTTTGTCGCCGGCGTGCCGTCATTGGCATGAACGGGCTGGATGCAGATTCCGCCTGATGCCAGCAAGGCCAGGGCGAAAAGCGGTGCTTGCACGCGGCCCATCAGGCGCAGTCGTGAATAGCTCCTGGATTTTGATGATTTCGTGAACACGGCACCGGTTCCAACTTGTCGGGATACTTTCCGTCAACAGCATACGCTGGATGGATAATGCTGGACACTTGGATTCTTCCTGATACAATGGCCGTCTCAGTGTTGCGGGGTGGAGCAGTCTGGCAGCTCGTCGGGCTCATAACCCGAAGGTCGCAGGTTCAAATCCTGCCCCCGCTACCAGTTCAGTGATGCAGTAAGCCTCTATGGAGGCTTCTTGTTTACTGGACCACGAAGTTCGGTACCAGGTTTTGGATGCTCGCCGCAGCTTCGTGCAATTGGACTGGATCACAAGGGGCCTCGTGCCCCTTTTCTTTTGCTTTGAATTGCTTCAGGCACGGTGCAGCCACGCTTGACCATGGCACGGATCGAACACGACATCGAAGAATTGCTGGCCCCCGCCATCGAGGCGCTCGCGCTCGAATTGTGGGGCGTGGAGTATCGCCCGGGACGAGGCGATGCCTTGCTGCGTCTGTATATCGATGTAGCCGAACGGCCAGTGACCCTGGACGATTGCGAAAAGGTCAGCCGTGAGGTCAGTGCCTTGCTGGATGTACACGATCCGATCGACAGCCAGTACACCCTGGAGGTTTCTTCTCCCGGGTTGGAGCGGCCCCTGTTCAAGCCGGAGCACTATGCCCGTTTCATCGGTGACCGGGCGAAGATTGAACTGGAATTTCCGGTTGCGGGACGTCGTCGCTTTCAGGGCGCGATTCTTGCCGCAAGTCCGGATACGGTCACGATCGAGCAGGATGGACAGCCGGTTGAACTGGCGATTGAACAGATACAAAGGGCCCGGCTGGTGGTGGCTTTTGATCCGCCTGCCAAGCCCGGAGGTGCCGCCAGGCGCGGTGCGAAAAATGGCGGGCGCGGCAGTTGAGGCGCCACACGATGATTGATGAACTCGACAGGGCCGTGAATGGTCCGCCGGAGCGATGCAGATGAGCAAGGAATTGTTGAACGTCGTTGAAGCCGTGGCGCATGAAAAAGGCGTGGCCCGCGAAGTCATCGTGGAGGCGCTGGAAGCAGCCCTGGCTTCGGCCGCGAAAAAGCGTTACCCGGAAGAAGACGTGCTGATGCGGGTCAAGATCGATTCGCGCACCGGCGATTATGAAACCTTCCGGCGCTGGGAGATCGTCGCCGATGACGTGGTGATGGAATCGCCCTCGCGACAGATTCGCCTGATGGATGCCCTGGATGAGCGCGATGATGCGCAAGTCGAGCAGTTCATCGAGGAACAGGTCGAGAACGCCGAGTTCGGACGTATCGAGGCCCAGGCTGCCAAGCAGGTGATCGTGCAGCGCGTGCGCGAAGCCGAGCGCGCCCAGGTGGTTGAAGCCTATGTTGACCGGGTCGGCGAATTGCTCACCGGTGTGGTCAAGCGGGTCGAGCGGGGCAATGTCTATGTTGACCTGGGCGGCAATGCCGAGGCGTATATCGCCAAGGACAAATCCATTCCGCGTGATGTCATGCGTGCCGGTGATCGGGTGCGTGGCTATCTGGTCGATGTGCGTTCGGAACCGCGTGGACCGCAGTTGTTCATTTCGCGGACCGCATCTGAATTCATGATCGAACTGTTCCGTCTGGAAGTGCCCGAGGTGGGTCAGGGTCTGGTCGAGATCAAGGCCGCAGCCCGGGATCCGGGTGATCGCGCCAAGATCGCGGTGCTGGCCCATGACAACCGTACCGATCCGATCGGTGCCTGCATCGGTATGCGCGGTTCGCGTGTGCAGGCGGTCAGCAACGAACTCAATGGCGAGCGCATCGATATCGTGCTGTGGTCGGACAACCCGGCCCAGTTCGTGATCAACGCCATGGCTCCAGCCGAAGTGCAGTCGATCATCGTTGATGAAGAAAAGCACTCGATGGACATCGCCGTGGCCGAGGACAAGCTGGCCCAGGCCATCGGTCGTGGTGGCCAGAACGTGCGTCTGGCCAGCAAGCTGACCGGTTGGCAGCTCAATGTCATGACCCAGGACCAGGTCACGGCCAAGAGCGAAGCCGAGCAGGCCGTGGCTCGCCAAGGGTTCATCGAAAAACTTGAAGTTGATGAAGAAATCGCCGGCATCCTGGTCAGCGAGGGCTTTTCCACGGTCGAGGAAATCGCCTACGTGCCCAGCGCCGAATTGTTGGCCATTGAAGGTTTCGATGAGGATATCGTCGAGGAATTGCGTGCCCGCGCCCGCGATGCCCTGTTGACCGAAGCCTTGGCCGTGGAAGAGGACCTGGACGAGAACCGTCCGGCCGAGGACCTGCTGGAACTTGCCGGCATGGACGAGGCCCTGGCTTTTGAGCTGGCCCGGCGCGGCATCATCACCCGTGAGGATCTGGCCGACATGGCCGTGGATGAAATCGATGATATCGAAGGTCTGGAAGCCGAGCGTGCCGGTGCCTTGATCATGGAAGCGCGCAAGCACTGGTTCGAGTAAGTCCTGGTCAAACCTCATTACCCGCCCGGCGCAGTCTTGCGCGGGCCTATGCACGATAGGAAGTCGCATGTCCGAAGTCACTGTTCGAAGTCTCGCCAAACTGGTCGGCACCCCGGTCGACAAGCTGCTGGAGCAGCTGGCGGAGGCCGGCATGGCCTTCAGCGGCCCCGATCAGGTCGTCACCGCGACCGAGAAAATGAAATTGCTGGGTTTTTTGCGTCGCAACCACGGTCGTGACGAGACTCCGGCAGAAACCAGCGCACCGCGCAAGATCACCCTGCGTCGACGCAAGGTCGAGGAATTGACCGTCAGTGCCGGCAAGAGCAAGACCACGGTCAATGTCGAAGTGCGGCAAAAGCGCACCTACGTCAAACGTGCCGAGATCGAGGCGCCCGCCGATGACGAGCGCGAAGAGGCCCAGCGCAAGCTGGCCGAGTCGCAAGCTCGCAACGAGGCCGAGCAGGCAGCGTTGAAGGATGCCGACCAGAAACGTCGTGAAGATGCCGAACGCCAGGCTGCCGAAGAAGCCGCCGCGCTTGAGCGTGCCCGACTGGAAGCCGAGGCTGCCGAAGCTGCCGAACGAGCGGCCCGGGAAGCCGCCGAAGAGGCGACCGCCACGGCTCGGCGCGGGGCCCGACGTGAGGGCGATGACGATGATGATGCGCGTCGCGAAATCCGTTTCGAATCGGTACCCGAGCCGCGCAGTGAGAAACCGGCGGCGCGTGCCGGTCGTGGTGCCCGTGCTGGCACCGGTCGAGATAACGGCAAGTCTGGTGACGGTGGCCGGGCCAGTGACCGTCGGGGTGAGCGTGGCGAACTGCGCCTGTCTGACGCCGGCAGCGCCCGTCGCAGTGCCCGCAAGAAGCAAACCCGGCGTGAAGTCAGTCGTGGTGGCGCCGGTCAGCACAGTTTCTCCCGTCCCAGTGCACCGGTGGTGCGGGAAGTGGCCATCGGCGACAGCATCGTGGTCTCCGATCTGGCCAGCAAGTTGGCTCTCAAGGGCAGCGAAGTGGTCAAGACCATGTTCAAGATGGGCGTCATGGCCACCATCAACCAGACCATCGACCACGACACCGCCGTGCTGGTGGTCGAAGAACTGGGTCATACCGCCGTGCGCGCCAGCGACAACGATGCCGAGAGTGCATTGACCGCACTGGTTGAAGATGTGCAGGGCGAGGCCGAAGTGCGTCCGCCGGTGGTCACCATCATGGGCCACGTCGACCACGGCAAAACGTCCTTGCTCGACTACCTGCGTCGCACCAAGGTGGCGACCGGTGAAGCCGGTGGCATCACCCAGCATATTGGTGCCTACCATGTGAAAACGCCCAAGGGCGTGATCAGCTTCCTGGATACTCCTGGGCACGCCGCGTTTTCCTCGATGCGCGCCCGTGGTGCCAAGCTCACCGATATCGTGGTGCTGGTGGTGGCCGCCGATGACGGGGTCAAGCCGCAGACCGTCGAGGCCATCAAGCATGCCCGCGAGGCCGGGGTGCCGATCGTGGTGGCGATCAACAAGATCGACAAATCCGAAGCCAGTCCGGATCGCATCCGCCAGGAGTTGATCCAGCACGACGTGCTCGCCGAAGAGTTCGGTGGCGATGTCCAGATGGTGCCGGTTTCGGCCAAGAAGGGTACCGGTATCGACGAACTGCTCGATGCCATCCTGTTGCAGGCCGAGGTGCTGGAATTGCGCGCCATCCGTGATGCCCGTGCCAGCGGCGTGGTGATCGAATCGGCGCTCGACAAGGGTCGTGGCCCGGTAGCCACGGTGCTGGTCCAGCAGGGCACCTTGAAGAAAGGCGATTATCTGGTCTGTGGCGTGCAGTACGGTCGCGTGCGGGCCTTGTTTGACGAAGCCGGCCGGCAGGTGCAGGAAGCGGCACCGTCGATTCCGGTGGTGGTGCTCGGCCTGTCGGGCGTGCCCGATGCCGGGGATGATTTCGTTGTGGTCGAAGACGAGCGTCTGGCCAAGGATGTGGCCCAGCAGCGCGAAACCCGTCAGCGCGAACTGCGCCTGGTCAAGCAGGCCGGCAACCGCATGGAAGACGTGCTGGCGCAGATGGGCCAGAGCGAAGGCCAGCCGCAGCAGCTCAACCTGGTCATCAAGGCCGACGTCCAGGGCTCGGTCGAAGCCCTGCGCCAGTCGCTGACGGCATTGTCCAATGAACTGATCACGATCAACGTGATTACCTCGGGTGTGGGTGGCATCACCGAATCGGATGCCAATTCCGCGGCCGCCGCCAAGGCCACCATCATCGGCTTCAACGTGCGCGCCGATACTTCCGCGCGCAAGGTGATCGAGACCAATGGCCTGGATCTGCGCTACTTCTCGATCATCTACGACGTGATCGACCAGGTGAAACAGGTGGCGTCGGGTCTGCTGGGCAAGGAAATCCGCGAGGAAATCATCGGTATTGCCGAGGTGCGCGAGGTGTTCCGCAGTTCCAAGTACGGCGCCGTGGCCGGCTCCATGGTGGTCGAAGGCGTGGTCAAGCGGCACAAGCCGATCCGCGTGCTGCGCGACAATACCGTGGTCTTCGAAGGCGAACTGGAATCCCTGCGTCGCTTCAAGGACGTGGTCGATGAAGTCCAGTCCGGCACCGAGTGCGGCATCGCGGTCAAACAGTACAACGATGTCCAGCCCGGCGACCAGATCGAGTGCTTCGAGCGCATCGAGGTGGAGCGGAAGTTGTGAGGTCGTAATTCGAGATTCGCAATTCGTGATTCGGAAAAGCAACAGCTCGCGTCATCGTTTGTGCGCGCCAGGCCCAAGGCTCTTTCGAATCACGAATCCCGAATCACCAATCCCGTTCAATTCTCAATTCTCCATTCCCAATTCCCGCCGCTGCAATGACCAAATCCTTCAATCGTACCGACCGTGTTTCCGCCCAGTTGCGCCGTGACCTGGGCGAACTGGTGCATGCTGCCGTGCGCGATCAGGCTCTGCCGTCCAGCAGCGTTTCCGATGTCGAGGTTTCCCGTGACCTGGCCCATGCCAAGGTCTTCGTGACCGTACTCGATCCGGAGCAAGGACCCGTGGCGGTGAAGGCGCTGAATGGGCTGGCCCGGGAATTGCGTTTTGAACTGGGGCGTCGTTTGCGCATGCGCAGCGTGCCGGAGTTGCACTTTCATTACGACGATTCCCTGGATCGGGGCGAGCGCATCGAGGCCTTGTTGCGCAAGGTGGATTCCCCCGATCCATGAATACGCGCGGGCGACAGCCCTGGCGTCGCGTCGATGGCATCGTCCTGTTGGACAAACCCGCAGGCTTGAGTTCCAACCAGGCCCTGCAGAAGTTGCGACGCATCTTTCGGGCCGAAAAGGCCGGGCATACCGGAGCACTGGATCCTCTGGCCACGGGCCTGTTGCCCATTTGCCTGGGTGAAGCCACCAAGATCGCCGGATTGATGCTGGCCCAGGCCAAGGCCTATCGGACCCGAATCCAGCTGGGCTGGGAAACCACCACCGATGATGCCGCCGGGGAAGCCCTGGATACGCCCGTGCCGGTGCCGAACCTGTCGCCGGATGATGTGAAGGCTCTGTTGCCGCGCTTTGTTGGCCGCATCCAGCAGGTGCCACCACGCTATTCCGCCCTCAAGCGTGATGGCGTGCCCTTGTACCGACGGGCACGTCGTGGCGAGGACTTCGAGGTACCGGCACGCGAAGTTGAGGTCCATCGCATCGACTGGCTTGACCAGGGCCCTGACTGGCTGGAGCTTGAGGTCGAATGTGGCTCGGGTACCTATATCCGCAGCCTGGCACGGGACATCGGCGCAGCCCTGGGTTGTGGTGGGCATGTGGCCAGCCTGCGTCGGCTCTGGGTCGAGCCGTTTCGCTCACCGTGCATGTACACCCTGGAAGACCTGCAGGCTCTGGCCGCACGTGGCGATACAACCTTGTTCCAGACCTTGCTGCCCATCGCCTCGGGTTTGACCGACTGGCGGCAGCTGGTGCTGAGTCCGGACCAGATTGTGTGTCTGCGCCACGGCCAGACCCTGAATGTGGACGAACATCCGGGCGAGGTCCTGGTGCTGGACGCAAGCGGCGAAGCGGTGGCCCTGGGAGAGGTGGATGGCATGGGTGTCCTGCGCTCCCGACGCCAGTTCCTGCCGCCCGTCGCACCCCTGACATGAGCGTGGATGCCTCCGGCTTTCGCTTGCCTTGGTGTGGGTTTCGTTGGCAACGGCTCCGTGATTTTGCATTCCACGCAACAGCTGCCATTGACGCAGTGCCGCATGTCGCCTACCATGCACGCCCCTTCACGGTACTCCTGTGATGGGTCGATGCCTGCATCGGGGTATAGCTCAGCCTGGTAGAGCGCCAGCTTTGGGAGCTGGATGTCGAGAG
>CAYRJS010000104.1:0-8509 GCA_964424535.1 uncultured Aquimonas sp. | reverse complement strand
CCCTTCCAGTTGCGCCCGCCACATGAGACGGCACCGACTTCGGTTGCCAGTGCCGTTGCCAGCGCCCTGTATGCCAAGCCGCGGCCCGTGACCTTCAAGGCCCCGGAATCATCGGTTGATGCCGCAGCCACGTCCGACACTCAAGTCCAGCCGCCCCCGCCTGGCGAGGTGAGCAAGGCCCCTGCAGCAGACGGATCTGACGAGAATTCGACCAAGGTACCTTGAGGTGACTTGATCAATCGTTCACCAGGCCGTACTGCATGGCCAGGCGGGTCAGTGAAGCCACATCACTGACCTGCAGCTTGGCAAACAGGTTGTACTTGTGCGTGGCCACGGTCTTGGGGCTGAGACTGAGACTTTCCGCGATCGCGGTCATGCGCAGTCCCTGCACCAGCATCATCGCAATCTCCAGCTCGCGTACCGACAGCAACTCAAAGGGTGAATCGGCAGCATCCAGGCTGCCAATGGCCATTTGCTGGGCCACCGCCGATGAGATGTAGCGTTTGCCCAGGGAGACGTCACGCAAGGCCCGCAACAACTCTTCGGCTGGCGCCGTCTTGCTCAGATAGGCACTGGCGCCGGCATTGAGCACGCGCCGGGGCAAGGGGCCATCTTCCTGGGCCGACACGATCACGACCTTGGCGCTCGAGCCGCCGCGAACCAGGCGATCGGTAACTTCCAGGCCGCTGATGCCGGGCAGATGCAGGTCGCACAAGACCACATCGGCCTGCACCTTGCGCAACTCAATCAAGGCGTCCTCACCCGTTCCAGCTTCACCGACCACGGAAAAATCGGTCTGCTGTTGCAAAAGCATGCTGAAGCCGGTACGTACCAATGCGTGATCGTCAATCAGATAAACCCGAATCATGCTCACCCTCCCCGCAGCAAGGTTCAGTTACTCATGATGAGGCAGGTTGTACCCGCCATGGTCAAGCCTAAGCCAACGCGCACGAAGCTGCCAGTGACGACTGGGTGATGCCATACTTGCCAGGACAAGAAAAACAGGAATACAGCGTGACGCAAAAACTTTTGATTGACACCGATCCCGGTGTGGATGACGCCTTGGCCATCCTTATGGCCGCAGCCCATCCCGGCACTGAGATTGCTGCCCTGACCATTACCGCCGGCAATGTCGGCCTGCACCACACCCTCGCCAATGCCTTGAAGCTGTGTGAAGTAGCCGGCATTGAGGCACCCGTTTTCGCCGGTGCCAAGGTGCCGCTGGTAACGGCCCACGAAGGTGCCGAGCACGTGCATGGTCAGGATGGATTTGGCGATACCGGCTATGTCCCGGCCACGCGCCAGGTCGAAGACGAACATGCGGCCCTGGCAATGCTGCGCTTGTCGCGCGAACAGCCGGGCGAGCTGACCTTCGTCATGCTGGGACCGCTCACCAATCTGGCCCTGGCGTTGTCGCTGGACCCAAGCCTGCCGCAACGGGTACCACGCCTGGTGATCATGGGTGGCGCCGTCAACGGACGCGGCAATGTACGTATCCCGGTTGAATTCAATATCGGTTTCGACCCGGAAGCTGCGCATCTGGTATTTGCCCGCTGGCCCCGATTCGAGCTGGTCGACTGGGAAGCCACCGTGCGCCACGGCCTGGCGCACAGCTTGTGCGACCAATGGTTCGCTGCTGATACCGACCTGGCCCGGTTCTATGACGGAATTTCCCGCAACAACCGCGCCTGGTCAGCCGGCCTGCGTGGTCCTCAATGGGCTTGTGCCGATGCCCTGGCCATGGCCCAGGTGCTGGCACCGGATGCCGCCATCACGGTGCATGAACGTGCCGTTTCAGTGGAATTGAATGGTCACCACACCCGTGGCATGACCGTGGTCGACTGGGTTGGCCAATCTGCTGCACCGGCCAATGCCAGCATCTTGATCGATTACCGGCAAGACCACTTCCAGGCCCTGATCCGAAAGGCCGTCGGCCTGGGTTGAGCTTGAAAAACCCGCATCAAGGCGGGTTTCAGGAATACCCGGTCCGCAACGGCGTTACGGACCGGGAATCAGCAGTGTTTCACCCCGCAAGACGATTTTCTGACGCGCGATCTCTACACGACCGCTGCAGGTTGACGCTGCGCATACCAGCGCAGCAGTTGTTCCTTGGCAGCCAGCTTTTCCCGTTTCATCTGCGCCATCGTCGCTGCGGCTATCGGCAAGGCTCCTGTGGCCGCATCAGCGACTTGTCGATCAAGTTTTTGGTGGCGCTGGTACAGGCGCCGGAACTCGCTGTCATTCTCCAACAAGGCATCGATTTCGCTCTGTGGCTGGGCTTCGAACATGTCTATGGACCTCCATGGGATCGACGGTAGCAGGATGACGAACACGCTCCTGCTGTCCTGACAGACCGGGACAGAAGAAGAATGTTCCATGGGTTGTGCGCAAACCAGGACAAAGACCCACCTTCCACACCGCCTCCCAGCCATCGCCTCGGACTCGGGCCTGCAGCGGAGACGGGAAAGGGCATCAGATCGGTCCTCGCGCGTGAACAAGGCAAAAACGCCTTGCCAGATGACCCTACTCCCTGCCTGCGGGGCCTGCAAGCGGCAGCGCAACAGCGGCCCAACCGGACCCAAATCGCATCCGGATCTCAGGCTTTACTGCGCATCCAGCACCACGATTTCGACCCGGCGATTGCGCCCGCGGCCTTCGGCCGTGGCGTTGTCGGCAACCGGGCGATCCTTGCCCAGGCCCACGGCTGTCAGGCGCGAAGCCGCCACGCCATCTTGAAGCAAGGCATCGCGCACGGCTTCAGCGCGTTTTTGCGACAGCACCTGGTTCAGGTTGGCGCTGCCCTGGCTGTCGGTATGACCTTCAATCAGCACCGGTTTGTCGGGAAAGCGATTGACGAACTCGACCACACGCTGGAGATTGGCCCGGGCTTCGGGCCTGAGCGTGGACTGGCCGCTGGCAAAAGCGTCACCGGACAAGGTCATGACCTGGCCACGGGCTTCGCTGGTGGCGGTCATGGTCTGCAACTGCAGACGCAGGCTCTCGGCGGCGGCAAAAGCCAGATCGGCCTCGCGCCGGGCCAGGGCGGCTTCTTCGGCCTGGGCCTGGGCCAGGCGTCGGGCCTGCTCGGCCTCGGCACTGGATACTTCGCTCAGGGCCAGGGCGCTGGCGGCTTCTTCCTGGGCGCGCTCGGCCTCTTCCTGCTGGGCCAGACTCAGCAAGCGCAGCTTTTCCGCTTCCAGACGGGCAGCCTGGGCGTCGCGCTGGCTGGCCAGCAACAGAATCCGGTCGTGTTCGCGCTCCAGCTCCTGCAACTGCTGCTGCAAGGCGGCCACCTCGGCCGCAGCCCAGGCGATATCGATCTGGCGTTCGGCGCGGTACAGCGCGGCTTCGCGTTGGCGTCGATTGGTCTGGGCCAGGCGCTCGATTTCCTGTTGCGCGCGCAGGCGTTCGGCCGGTGCCAGTGAACCCAGCCGGTCATTTTGTTCAAGGTTGCGCAACTGGGTACGCAAGCGTTCAAGATCCGGATCGATCTTCTGCGCCACCGCCGTGGTCGCCAGCAAGGCGCCCAGGCACAAGAGTACGATGCGTTGCCTCATGGCAGTTCCTCCTCGCCCAGCAACTCGTGGCGCAAGCGCTGATTGTCATCGGTTCGTGTTTGTACCTGTTCGCGCAATTTGGCGGCCCGGGAGCGGTACTGGGCCAGGCGTGCTTCCAGCAGGGCCTGGGCAGAGGCCTCTTCAGCCTGGGCATAATCGCGTCGGGTCAACGCGTTTTCGGCCAGGTCCAGGCGTTGCCGGGCACGCCCCAGCTCGACCGGAGCCCAGGTGGATGCATCCAGATCCTCGGCCTCCTGGACGGCCGCATGAGCCGATTCCAGCGCACTGCGCGGCGGTGGCGTGCTGGCACAACTTGCCAAAATCACGAACAAGGCGGCGAGAACTGGACCTGTTAGGGAGTTAGGTGTCATATGATGACCAATGTCAGGGGCATTACAGGCAGCCCGGATGCGTGGCATTCTGGCTTCCCTGCTCGCCGGGTGCAATCCGATCATCGTGCCTGACACGCACGATCCTAGGCAATACAACATCAAGGGACAGCTCATGGATATTGGTTACTTCCTCAAGCTCATGACCGAAAAGAACGCTTCGGACATGTTCCTGACCACCGGCGCGCCGGTGAACATCAAGGTCGAGGGCAAGCTGTATCCACTGGGCACCACGGGCCTGCCGGCGGGCATGGTCAAGAAGATCGCCTACTCGCTGATGGACGAAGGCCAGGTGCCGCAGTTCGAGCGCGACCTGGAAATGAACATGGCAATCGCGGTCAAGGACGCCGGGCGTTTTCGCGTCAACGTGTTCAAGCAGCGCGGCGAAGTCGGCATGGTAATCCGTGCCATCAAGAGCGAAATTCCCTCGATCGAGCAACTCAAGCTGCCCCAGATCCTCAAGGACATCATCATGGAGCCGCGCGGCCTGGTGCTGGTGGTGGGCTCTACCGGCTCGGGCAAGTCCACGTCGCTGGCCGCGATGATCGATCACCGCAACACCAACACCACCGGGCATATCCTCACCGTCGAAGATCCGATCGAATTCCTGCACCGGCACAAGAAATCGGTGATCAACCAGCGCGAGGTCGGCCTCGACACGCACGGTTTCCACAACGCCCTCAAGAACGCCATGCGTGAGGCACCCGACGTCATCCTGATCGGCGAGATCCTCGACCAGACCACGATGGAGGCGGCCATCGCCTTTGCCGAAACCGGGCACCTGTGCCTGGCCACCTTGCACTCCAACAACGCCGACCAGACCCTGGAGCGCATCCTCAACTTCTTCCCGGAAGCGGCGCACAAGAACATCTTGATGAACCTGTCGCTGAACCTGAAAGCGGTCATCAGCCAGCGCCTGGTCACCGGCATGGACGGCAAGCGCATGCCGGCGGCGGAAATCCTGATCAACACCCCGCTGATTCGCGACATCATCCGCCGCGGCCAGATCCACGAGATCAAGGAAGCCATGGAGCGCTCGCTGGAAGAAGGCATGCAGACCTTCGACCAGGATCTGTTCCATATGTACAAGGAAGGCAAGATCGAGCTGGAAGAAGCCCTGCGCAAGGCCGATTCCTACGATGGCCTGGCCCTCAAGATCCGTCTGTCCGAAGGCGGCAGCGGCGAACACGATCCGTATGCGGATACTTTCGGCGGGTAAGCTGAAGCGGAAAAGCTCATCCCAACACCCAAACCGGCCAGGATGAATGCTCCTGACCAGCAGGCTGGTCAGACTGCGTCGGGTTGCTGCTCGGGTACGGCTGCCTGAAAGGCCGGCAAATCCAGACAATTGGCTTCGATCCGGCGCAAGGTCGGATAAGGTTCCAGATCCAGGCCGTGACGATGGGCGTTGTAGAGCTGCGGAATCAGGAAACAATCGGCCAGACCCGGGATATCACCCTCGCAAAAATCTCCCGTGGACGGATGGTCGTGGACCATGGCCTCGAAGGCCGCCAGCCCTTGCGCCATCCAGTGCCGCATCCAGGCCCCACGCCCGGCATCATCCATGCCCATGGTGTGCTCCAGATGCTGCAACACGCGCAGATTGCACAGCGGATGGATCTCGCAGGCCACCAGCAAGGCCATGGCCCGAACCCGGGCGCGATCACGGGCTTCCCTGGGGAACAAGGAAGGCTCCGGCCGCAGATCTTCAAGGTATTCGATGATTGCCAACGATTGCCGCAGGGTGCGCTCACCGTGCAGCAGGACCGGCACCTGGCCGATCGGATTGAGCTCCAGAAAATCCGCCCGGTGCTGTTCACCGCCGTCACGCACCAGATGCACCGGCACGGTTTCGTAAGCCAGGCCTTTCAGGTTCAGGGCAATCCGGACTCGATAGGTGGCGCTGGAGCGCCAGTAGCCATACAGCTTCAGGTTGGCCATCGCAGTGTCTCCCAGGTCAGGTTCACCAAGGGTACTGCGTCACGGACTTTGGTGCGACGTCAGGCCGCACCAACACGACTCAAACGCGGATGCGCTGCTCGATGGCACCGAAAATCGATGTCCCTGCGGGATCGAACATTTCGATGCGCAGAACGTCACCATCCTTCATGAAGGGCGTGACCGGAGCGCCGCTTTCCAGGGTTTCCACCGTGCGCTTTTCGGCAAAGCACGAAGCCCCACGCGAGGTATCCTGATTGGCCACGGTACCCGAGCCGACCAAGGTTCCCGCCGTCAAGGGCCGGGTCCGGGCGGCGTGCGCCACCAGTTGGGCGAAATTGAACTGCATGTCCTCACCGGCCTCCGGCGCCCCGAACCAGGCCCCGTTGACATGGGTGACCAGCGGCAAATGTACCGTGCTGTCGCGCCAATGTTCACCCAGTTCATCCGGCGTCACCAACACCGGCGACAGGGCCGAGCGCGGTTTGGACTGGAGGAAACCGAAACCCTTGGCCAGTTCCCCGGGGATCAGGTTGCGCAAGGACACGTCATTGATCAATCCAACCAGCACGATATGGCGGGCCGCCTGCTCCACCGACACGGCCATCGGCACATCGTCGGTGACCACGATCACTTCGGCTTCAAGATCGATGCCAAGATCCTCGCTCGGCACCCGCACCTCGTCGCGCGGGCCCAGGAAACCGGCACTGGTGGCCTGGTACATCAATGGATCGGTATAAAAACTCTCCGGCACGGTGGCTCCTCGGGCACGACGCACGCGTTCCACATGCGGCAGGTAGGCCGAGCCATCGACAAATTCATAGGCCCGTGGCAATGGCGCGGCCAGTTTCTCTGCTTCCAGAGCCAACACCTCGACCCCATTGATGGTTGCTGCCGTCGAGGTTTCCAGAGCCTCGGCCACGCTGGCCAGACGCGGCGCCAGAACGGCCCAGTCATCCAGGGCAGCCTGCAAGGTGGCGGCAATATCGGGCACGGCCACGGCCCGGCTCAGATCACGGGAAACCACGATCAAGGTGCCATCACGGCCACCGCTGCGAAGTGAAGCAAGTTTCATGCAAAGACTCGTCGTAAGGTTGAAGGAGGGCTCAGCCGCCGGTGAAATTGCGCTTCAGGCCCATCCACACATCGGGATAATCCATCTGCCGGTGCGCTGCCTTCAGCGCCTGCGCCACCGGTCGGATCACGGCGCGGGTTTCGAACATGATCGCCATGGTATCGGTAACGTAGTCGGGCTTGCTGGTATCCACCTGGCTGGCCTTGTCGAAGGTCGCCGCATCCGGGCCGTGCCCGGTCATGCAATTGTGCAGCGAGCAGCCGCCCGGCGCGAAACCTTCGGCCTTGGCGTCGTAAACCCCATGCACCAGGCCCATGAACTCCGCTGCGATATTGCGATGGAACCAGGCTGGGCGGAAGGTGTCCTGCATGGCCAGGATGCGCGGCGGGAAGATGGCGAAATCAAGATTGCTGGTACCCGCAGTGTCACTGGGCGAGTGCAGCACCAGGAAGATCGAAGGATCGGGATGATCAAAACTGATCGAGCCAATCACGTTGAAGCGGCGCAGATCGTATTTGTACGGGGCGTAGTTGCCATGCCAGCCAACCACGTCCAGCGGTGAATGGCCAATCGGCGCGCGCCACAGATGGCCCTGGAACTTGGTGACAAGTTCGAAATCGCCTTCAACATCCTCGTAGGCTGCCACCGGCGTCAGGAAATCACGGGTATTGGCCAGACCATTGGAACCGATCGGCCCCAGGTCCGGCAGACGCAGCAGGGCACCAAAGTTCTCGCAGACATAGCCACGGCCCTGACCATCTGGCAGCTTCACCCGGAAACGCAAGCCGCGTGGCAGCACGGCAATTTCCTGCGGCTCCACTTCGATCACGCCCAGCTCGGTTTCGATGCGCAGACGGCCCAGCTGGGGCACGATCAGCATCTCGGCGTCGGCGTTGTAGAAAAACCGCTCCTGCATGTCGCGATTGGCCGCATACAGATGGATACCCACGCCGGTGCAGGCCGCCGGGCCGCCATTGCCGGCCATGGTGAACAGGCCCTCGATGAAGTCGGCTCTGCCCTGCGGCATCGGCAACGGACTCCAGCGCAACTTCTCCGGAGTCACCGGATCGGGGCCGAAATCGTTATGAAAGGCCGGCTGCGAAAAAGGCTCGAAACGCCCGTGCACCGCGGCTGGGCGGATGCGATACAACCAGCTATGCCGATTGGCTGCACGCGGTGCGGTAAAGGCGGTACCGGTGAACTGCTCGGCATACAACCCATGCGCCACGCGCTGCGGCGAATTGCGTCCGACCGGCAAGGTGCCAGCCAGGGCCTCGGTGGCAAAATCATTGCCGAAACCTGTCATGTAGTGCAGCATCGCTTCACTTCCTTTCAGCTTGAAAACCCTCTCTTTTCGGGAGAGGTGCGGGTTTCCTACAGCACGCCGCGCTTAATCTGGTCGCGTTCGATCGATTCGAACAGAGCCTGGAAGTTGCCTTCGCCAAAACCTTCATTGCCCTTGCGCTGGATGATCTCGAAGAAGATCGGGCCGAGCGCATTCTGGGTAAAGATCTGCAACAACAGGCGCTGCTTGGTTTCCAGGTCAGCGT
>CAYRJS010000103.1:0-8560 GCA_964424535.1 uncultured Aquimonas sp. | reverse complement strand
GCATCCAGTTGCAGGCCATCGCCATTGCCGCCGCAAGCGTCGGCCTGGCCAGTTTCGTCGCCGGCTTTCTTGCCATTGCCGGCCTGATCCCGGGCATCCCGCTTCTGCTGTGGGTTCTGCCGCTGCTGTTCGCCGTTTACGGACTGGCGAACTGGCGGATTCGGCGCAGGTACGCCGGCCCATGAAGAACTCGCTGCGCGAACTACGGGCCGAACGGCGCTGGTCGCAAGCCGGACTGGCCGAGCAACTGGACGTTTCCCGGCAAACGGTCAATGCCATCGAAACCGGCCGCTACGACCCCAGCCTGCCCCTGGCCTTCAAACTGGCGCGCCTGTTCGAGCTGCCAATTGAGGCGATCTTCGACGATACGCCGGATTGAGGCAGGCGAATTCCCTGAAAAACCCTGAACTAGCCGCCATCCAAGCGAAAGTCCACTACTACTGTTCTGAACCTTTCTCGTCGCACCTGCGAAGACGGGTGCCCAGCGACTTTTGCCTCACAGACCACTCGACTTTCGCCTTCGCGGGAGTGACGAGCTGAGAAAACCGGCTTTTGCATTATCATCACAGCGAGCGAAAACCAAACTCAGGACAGATACTTATGGCTCGCTTTTCGGGCCCGCCGGATCCGTGGCGTCCGCTTGATGGTCCACCCGCTGCACGCGCTGGCGAAAGGCCTGCAGGTTATTGCCCTTGATGTGCGTATCCCGGGTGCGGCGCACCTCGTCCACCTTGTGGTCGTGCTCTTCGCCATGGATGAACTTCACGTCCACCGCCGTCTCGCGCTCGAAGGCGTGGGATTTGTCGGTGTTGCGGTAATAGCGGTACAGGGCCCAGTACAGGGCTGCACCACCGGCCGGACCCAGCAAAAGCAAAAACAGGCTGCTGTCGTCACTCATGTCGATCTCACATCAGCATGAGGGCAATGCCCTCAAGGAAAGTGCCGGCGGTGAGCGCGACCAGAAGCAGTTTCCAGTGCTGCACCGGCACGCTGCCCATGGTTTCCCCGGTGCGTCCGTTCACCGCCACATAGTGCACCAGCCCGCCGTTGGGTCCAGGTTGATGCCAGGAATACAGCCACACGGGCAGATACATGGCGACCCAGCGTGACCCCTTCACATCGATCCCTTCATGCTCCCAGCGCACGCCACGATCAAAGCGCTTGACCGAAGGCGCCACCTTGGCGCGCAGGATCGACAGCAACTGGTCGTCCAGCACCGGCTTGAGCTGGTCCACGTTGACGTCACGCTTTTCCGAGGAATGCCCGGCCAGGTAGGAGGCGTTCCACTTCACCGCGTTCTTGGTATCAAACGGCAGGATGGCGTTGATGATGTTGTTGGTATTGGTGCGGGTATCGAGGTTGCCGCGTTCGGCTGAAGCCTCGATCGGCAGGTCGTCCACGGTAAAGCGGGCCTGACGCTCGACGGCATACACATCGGCATCGTAGAAGGTGATCTTCTTGTCGTTGTGGGTTTCGGTGTAGCGCCGGGTCTCGACTTCACCCTTGCCCGAGACGATGCCGCCGGCATTGGCGTCCACCACCATGTAGGGCAGATAGACGCCGAGCACGTTTTCCGGCGTGAACTCGTCCTTGAATTGCTTGAGGGCCAGGAAGCTGCGTTTTTCCACGAACTGGCGGATGCGGGCAATGGCGTCTTCTTTCTTGATATGGAACGGCAGCACGGCATCGGGCACCGCCCCGTTGGGAATCTGTTCGTTGACGCCCAGCACATGCCGGCACCAGTGGCAGCGCGCGGTCATGGCGTTGGCCGTATTGACGGTCACCTCGGCCCCGCAGCCGCTGCACTTGAAACTCATCAGGCTGGCGGCGTCTTCGGCGATGTCCTGGGCACCGGAAGCCACGATAGTGCCGACCAGTTCGTCGATGCCCTCACCCAGGCCGAATTCTTCTTCGACCCGGGCCGTGCTCCACTCGGTGCGACAGTACAGGCATACGAGATTTTCCGTACCCGGACGCTGGCGCACATCGGTGGAACCGCAGTTCGGACAGCGATTGGCGCCATCGCGCAACTCTTCCGATGCCGTATCGATCGCCACCGGATCAGGGGCGGCGATCTCGTCCCGAAGCGGCTTGGGCAAAGTCGCCGGATCGATGGGAAAGCTTCCCGGCTCGGGCGGGACATCCCGCGGCGAGCCCGGCCCCAGTGGCGGCGATGCGTCAGGCGGAGAAGTGTTCGACATAAGCGGCACCCGCCAGCCTTACAGACCCAGCGCCTTGGCCTTGAGCGCGTCGTAATCGTCCTGGGTGATCAAGCCCATATCGAGCATTTCCTTGGCTTTCTTGAGCTTGGCAATCGGATCATCGGCCGCAGGCGCTGCCGGTGCCGCTGGGGCCACAGGCTGCTGCAGACCACCAATGCCACTCATCATCCCCGAAGCCATGCCCAAGCCCATCATGCCGGCCGCACCACCGGTCTCGCCTGCCGACTGCATGCCCTGAGCCACGCTGGCCTGAAGGTTGGAGTTGCCGCGTGCGCCCATGAGCGCATCGGCACGCTGCACGGTTTTGAGCAGCTCGCGCGTGTTTTCGTCGTATTCAATCGAGACGATGGTGCTCTTGGCGATCACCAGGCCGCGATCACTCTGCCATTGGTAGGCTTCTTCCACGGCTTCGGAAAGGCTGCGGGCAAAGCCGACCGAATCCTGCTGGATGCGGGTGATGCGATTGCCCTTTTCCGGATCGTTGGTATAGCGGCTGAAGGCCGGTGCCAGCGAACCGACCACCTCGTTGAACAACTGGCTGGCCGCCGCATTGTCCAGATCGGTAAAATCGAACACCTGCCCGGGTTGCAGATAGGTGGCCGGGACGAAGTTCTTCACGAAGCGAATCGGATCGACGATCTTCATCGTGTACGAGCCGCGCGTTACCGCGCCCACCTGGGCGTTGAGGTAGCGGTCGTCCCAATAGATTTCCGACTGCGTACCGAAACGGTTGTCGGGCAGTTCCTTGAGCGAGACGAAGATCGCGATCTGCTGCGCCCCAGGCTGGCCACCGAACTTGAAGCGCTCCCAGCTCTGCTTGACCAGCGCTTCCATCACCCCGCCGCCGGTAAAGATCGACTTGGAGTTGATGTCATCGGACTGCCACACGTAAGCACCCGCTTCGGAGGCAAAGCCGGTGATCTTGCCGTCCTGGAACAGCAGCAAGCCGTAGCCTTCAGGCACGAGGATCTTCGAACCGTTGGTGATGATGTTGCTGGAACCACGCACATTCGAGCCACGGCCCGCGTTGGTCCCGCGCTGCACCGCCGAAAACAGTGCCGCGGTAGGCGGCAGATTGTCCGGAACGGTATAAAAATCCTGCCACTGATCGGCCAGCGTGCCACCAACGGCACCCACAACAGCTTGAATGAGGCCCATGTCGTCTCCTGTTGAAATTCCTGAAGGACACCCTGTCCAAACGCGATACTAAACCATTACGCCGGCTCGTACAGGCACAAAGCTGGCCCACGGTATGCTGCTCGATCTGTCGGCACGGCGTATACGGCTCATCTGCGAGGTTCACACCCAGCAACAAGCTTCAGATCGTCACCGCCTGGAAACGCACACCCAAGGCCTTCGCCACTTTCAGCACCGTGGCAAAACTCGGGTTGCCCTCGCCAGAGAGCGCCTTGTACAGGCCTTCCCGGCCCAGCCCGGTATCGCGCGCAAGCTGGCTCATGCCGCGCGCACGCGCCACGTTGCCAAGGGCCTTGGCAATAAAGGCAGCATCGTCCCCAGCTTCCTCGAAACAGGCATCAAGGTAGGCGGCGATCTGTTCTTCGGTCTGCAGGTATTCGGCAGAATCCCAGCGACGGGTCTTGATGGTGGTCATGATTCACTCCTCCTTTTACTGGATGACACCACCGGCGCCCGACAACTCAACTTCATGGTCGTTGCCATAGTCCATGACTTCCCACGCGCGTGTCCATCGTTGAAGCAGCCGACGTGGGTTGTACTCCGGTTCGGTTCGAGGCAGTCGGTCAGCCTCCAGAGTCGCGTCTACCCAAGCACCATCCACCAAATGCCTGACAGCCGGGCACCAAACCCTCTCCCCACCGGCCACCGACTGAGCCAGCACCCAGGGCAGACCGCCAGCCCTGCACGCTGCATCTTCGATATCCGACCACGTGGAGGCCGTAGAAAAATCGTAATGCGTGCAGAACACGCCGACGGGCTGAAAACCGAGCGGAAAGAAAACCTCCCTCGCTATCCCCACAGCCTCCTCGACCCTCTCGAACCGACCTTCTGGCTCACGCCAATGCCTGGTCGTGCCGACAGGCAAAGGCGCAACCACCAACGCCGGCTCAAGGTCCGTGCCGTGCGTCCCCAGCAGCAGCCCGAACGCCTCCAAAGGATACACGCTGGCCCCGAAGGCGCTGATTCGGGCGCGGACTTTCGGCCTGATTCGTAGCAACATGGGATGACGATATCATCAATCATCGCGACCACGAGGAAGTCTGCGCAACACCATCGCCTACCATGCTGATGGAGACATTGCTGCTGTATCCTCTCGTTGCGCCAGCCCTGTAGCTCCCCGCTCAGGTACAGGGGTCTCGCACAGCGATCCGCCGCAGGTTCGAATCCTGCCCAGGGCTGCGCGCACTTCACCATTTGATATGCCTGCCTGGCTCTCGTCGGATCACTTTTGACCCGATCCGTCTCAGCCCATGAGACGCGAACCTGCGACACTGCCCCTGACCGACGCGGGGCCAGTCCATGCACACCATCACGATCCCACCTCAACTGATCGCCCTTCGCGAAGCGTGGCGTGTGGAAGTTCAGCGTCTCGACGGAATCATCGCGCCGCTCCTGTTCCATACGTTTGAAGCGCCGCCATCATTGGGTTTTGCCCACTTCCAATCCTGGAACCAGAATCAGCTGGCGCTATTGGAGTCCTGGGTAAAGCGCATCGAGACCTGGATGAACGGCCCGCTATCGGAAACGATTTCCTCTTCGGAGGCGAATGTTCAAGCCGTGAACACACGGACCTCCGAACTGAGCCGCTTCGCGGACGAGCTGGTGAATCACCGCGCGCGATTGCGAAATGACGCGGAGATGCCCGCGTTGCGCAGCACGGTGCCGTGGTTCGACACGATGTGCCTGAGCCTGCTCGAACAACTGCGCGACTTCATGCGCAGCGTGATTGAAGCGCTCGATCCGGACGCGCTCACAACCTCGGCCGACGATGCGCGAGATGGCGCCATCGAGCTCGATTTCTGGTTCGTACCCGACCTCAGCGTACCCATGGCCAATTACCTGGCCTGGCTACGCCATGCGCACGACCAGCTGGCACCCCGCACTCCGGAGTTGCCCTGCCCGGACAATCAAAGTCGTGACCACTCCGGGTTGGCCGCGGCGGCAACGCTCACCGTAGCCTTTGCCGCAGCCTGGTGGTTGGGTGGGAGCTTCCTGACGGGGCTGATCATATTCGTCATCGTGTGCGCGCTAGGTTCCTTCATCTTGCGTCATCCGCTGATCGCGCTGATCGCATTCCTGGCCGGGATCAGCTGAGGCACGACACGCTCCGCCTGTTCAGGAATGCGTGCGGAAGGTACCTGAAGCACTGCGTTCCATGGTAGATTTCTTCCAGCCCGGTTAACAGCGTGAATCTTCCCACGCGAGGACGTACACTCGTACGGATCGACTGCAGGGACTGGGAGTCCTGCACCGGGCTATCTACCGCGCATCGCGCAAGACCTCACCACGTCGCATCACGATGAACGCGCGGCAGAGCGGACGCTCATCGCTTATTCCAACCCGGCGGCAGACTGATAGCAACGCTCTTCGTCCCGGTGCACAGTTGCGCGGTCCATGCCGGGGGCAGGACGGGGCCGAATTCCCTGGCATTGTCATCCTCGATCACGAGGTAGGTTTCAGGGCCTGCGCGATCCAGCATATCCGCGTACCACTGCCGATACGCAGGGTTCGGGGTTCGGGCACGCTCAAGCATCTCTGGGCGCGTGCGTGCGATGCCGCGAGCGATTTCTTCGGCACTATCACGCACATTCCCGAACGGCTGCTCGTGCGAGTGACCGATCATGCCGAACAATGCCGTCGGGTCGTTCTGCACGCGAAAGTAGTCGTGCACAGGCCAGTCGCCATGCTCTTGGGCACCCATGAGGTAGCACCAGCCAACTCCAATGCGCGGCTCGATAAAGGGGAACAGGTACAGGGACTCATGGCCCTCGGCATGAAGAAGGCCAACCGCCTGCATGATGCGGCGTGCAATTTGGCCACCCAGTAGCCCGTGCTCGCGCTGGTCCTCGATTCGCGCTTCGTATTCCTCAACCTCGGCAATGTATCGGGCGTAGTCCTTCAAGCACTCATGTACCGCTTCACCCCGAATCACATATCCATCACGAACTCGCGTGTAGCAGTACGCACCGCCCACTTCGTTGCGGCGCATCTGAATGCGCCAACCAATGCTGGTATCGACGAAGTCGACCACATCCGCATCCAGGCGAGGATCGAAAGGATTCATGGGCGTTCCTCCACCCACTCCGGCGCCCGCACCTGCCAGTCGTTCTCGAACACCAGCTCACACTGGATGCTGGTTGCATCGCCAAGGTCGAGCTGCATGTCGCCCACGACCTGACCGGCGTAGTTCTCGGTCAGGAGGTCGAGCAGGTCGCTCTTGTAGCGGCTGTCGGGGTTGTCGAGGTGTTCGCCCTTGGTTTCCAGCACCAGCAGGCGCTGGTTGCCGGATGCGCCCTGCACGGCGACCACCAGGTCGGGGTAGATCTTGTGCTTGCGCCAGCCCTGCAGGCCGTACTGACTGCGTGCCACGTTGCGGAACCACCAGCGGGTGGCGGCTTTTCCGTCGAGGTAGCAGGCGACATTGCGCTCCAGGCGATTCATGCCGTCTTCGGTGGCCGGTACGAACAGGCTCTTTTCGACCGGCACGTTGTCCGCATCCCGCGTCAGCAGGCGCACGGGTTTGTCCAGCATGGCATCGAACTCGCGCGGCACTTCGTAATTGCGCCCGTCAGTGTGCAGGCTGAACTGCACGCGGCCGGCCGCAATGTCCTTGCGGAAGACATCTTCCGCCATGCGGTCGAGCTGCTCGGCCAGATACAGGCGCAGCTGATCCACGATCAGGCTGGTGCGCTGACCGATCACTTCGGCATCCACGCCCGCGCCCTGCAGGTCCTGCAACAGCCGATCCACCAGCGCCCAGGCTTGCCACGCATTTGGAATCAGGTCGCTGATGGATCGGCAGACGTGCGCGGAGTCGAATCCCGGAATCTCCCGTACGGCATCGCGGTCTTCCACATGCAGCAGCTCGCGATCACCGCTCAGCCCAATGCGCAGGACGTGCGATACGGCATCGTCGGCACCCTTGGCGAGTCGTTCGGCCAAGGGCCGCATGTCGATATCCAGGGGCTCGGTGCGGGCCAGCAGGTCCATCTCGTAGTCCAGCTCGCGAATCTCGCCGTCGCCCACCCAGCGCACCATCGGCAGGAAGATGCGCAGCTTTTCCATTCCCTTTCGGCGCTGCATGCGCGTCGCCTCATTCGCGCTGCCGCCGCCCGTTTCCTTCACCTGCGTGACCAGATCGCCCATGCCGTCCTGCTCCAGGCCGTTCTTGATTGCTCCCACCACGTCACGGGTCGAACTGTGCAGGCACAGCACGTAGCACTCGTCGAGCGCCGCAATGCCGGTTTTCTCCGTATCGGGCTGGCGCAGGATGCGGCCGATCAACTGGGTAAGCGCCCCTTGGCTGCTCACTGGCGCAAGCGAGCACAGCACGTAGGCGAACGGGCAGTCCCAGCCCTCCTGCAGCGCCGACTTGGTGATGATGAAACGCACCGGATTGGTCGGGCTGAGCAGGTCCTGGCGCTCGGGCGCCTTCAGGTCGTCGCGCTCCGCGCTCTTGATGGCCACCTCATCCTCGCGCAGGCCGAGCGTAAGCAGGTACTCGAACACGTCATCGGCGTGGACCCTCTGGCCGTCGCGCTGATCCCTGCCGGTGCGCTCCACCTGCACCAGGCAAATCGGGCGAATGTAGCGTGCAGTATCGGCCCGCAGGCGCTCCGCATCGGCGTGCAAACCGTCGAGACGCTCCAGCGCCTCACGCACGCAGGCGCGCCAGTCGCTGCCTGCCTTCACGGCGACATTGATCGGCAGCTTCACCATGTTCTCGGCGTCGAGTGCGGTGCCGCGCACATCGCACAGCCAGTTGGCATAGACCGGCGGGTTCTCCTTCGGGCGATCCGTCGGTGTGGCGGAAAGCTCCAGCACGAAGCGCGGGTTGAAGCCGTAGAGCGTCTTCATCGCAAGGGACGAATAGCCCTTGTGCCCCTCGTCGAGCACCACCACCGGGCGAATTGCACGCAGCACGTTGCCCAGCGAGTCCTTGACCAAAAACCACTGCATCATCACGTCGCTGTGATGGTCGAGATTCGGAACCTCTTCCAGCCAGCACGCATGGCCCTCGCGGTCATCTGCAATCGGAAAGAAGCCGTGCACGTTGCCGCGATCCCGGAACATACGCAGCGACTCCTTGGTTTCCCGGTTCGCCGACTGCAGCATCAGCAGCATCACGCACAGGTTGCCGT
>CAYRJS010000102.1:0-8600 GCA_964424535.1 uncultured Aquimonas sp. | reverse complement strand
CCGGCCCGATATCGAGCGTGGCCGGAGCGCAGACAACGGTATCGAGAAAATCACCCACGTCCTGTTCGGCGGCCAGCAGACGTTGCACACCAGCCATCACGCTGGTGGGTACGTCCTGTTGCGCCAGCCATTGCTCGCGTGCCTGCGGTGCGACGTCCAGCGCCTGCTCAAACAGACTCAATATGGCGGCATCGTGGGTCTGGCTCATGCCGTGGCCTCCGGCAAGCGCAAGTGCGGAAAACGCGGATGTGGACGGTTTCGATCTGGCATGACAGGTTTGATGGTAGCGGCATTGGCTGGAACGTGGTTGCTTCTTTCAAGGCGTGAAGCACCGCTCGAACGGCTCAGAACCGGTGAAAACTTCGCGCACTGCAGCGATGGTGCCGCTGGCGGCACTCGCAATAGGCAGGCGAATTTTTCACCGACTCTCAGCGCTTGCGCAGGGCTTCGGAAAGCGCGTCCATGTCTTCACGCAGCGGGGCAGAAATCTCCTCGACACCCTGCAACGCCTGTTCGGCCGCATCCAGCGCCTGCTTGGCAGTATCTGGTTCGCGCAACAGCAAACGCACCAGCGCCAGCGCCGCATACGCCCTGGCCTTGTCTTCGTCGGCATCCGGATACAGACGTCCGGCCATCGCCACCGCATCTTCGGCAGCTTCCAGCGCCTGATCCAGATGGTGCTGCGACACGGCCATCTGCACCAGATTGATCAGACCGAACAGCACCACCGGGTGATCGCTCCGGTAACTGCTGCGACGCATCTGTACCGATTCAGTCATCAACTGCAAGGCTTCCTCGCCACGTTCCAATTCCAGGGCCAACATGGCGCGGTTGTTGAGCAGGATCGCGATGTCACGGCTACCTTCCGGATGCAGCTTGTGCAACAAGTCGAAGGCACGGGTGTAGCCGGCATCGGCCTGTTCCAGTTCACCCTCGTCGTGCAGCACCTGCGCATGATTGTTGAGGATGCTGGCGTATTCATCCTCAGACACTTCGACACCACGCTGCTCGATCGCGGCCAGTGCTTCCTCGGCAAACGGCCTTGCCGCCGCGTGATCACCCTGCATCAAATGGATGTAGCCAAGGTCGCTGGAGGCGGTGACATAGATCGGCAAATCAACGCGTCCCGCCTCGCGTATCTGGTTCACGACCGTTTCCAGCAGTTCGACAGCCTCATCGTAGTGACCCTGCTCAAAGCGCAGCAGGGCCAAGGTGTCGCCCAGTTTCCAGGTGGTCGGATGCTGTTCGCCGAACGCGCTACGGGCCTCGTCCAGGCCGGTCTGGAGCTGGACCTGGGCAGCATCCAACCGGTTCAAGCTCAACAGGCTGGCGCCGATGGCGTGGCGCACACCGGCGGCGATGGCCGGGCGCTGACCAAAGCGTGTATCCAGACCTTGCGCAGCCGCTGTCAGCACATCCCCCAGACTGACCTCGACACCGGCATGATCGACGTTGGACTGGTTCAACACCTCCAGCAGGAAATCGTTGATTTCGGCAGTAGCCTGGGCCGCAACCTGTGCCTGGTGTGACTGGTACAAAGCCAGCCCTGACGCGGCCAGGATCAGCAAGAACGCACTGCCGACCAGGACACTGGCGGCGCGATGGCGGGCAAAGAACTTTCCGGTGCGATAACGCCAGGTGTCGGGTTGCGCCAGTACCGGCTGCCCTGCCAGGTGGCGGCGCAGATCGTCGGCCAGTTCCTGCGCACTGCCGTAGCGGCGTTCAGGCTCCTTGTGCAGGGCCTTGGCCACGATGCGATCCAGGTCTTGCGGCAGACGCCGGGGCATTTGCGCGTAACCGGGTTGGGCATCGTCTGCGTGCAACGCCCGCGACAGGGTCGGTGGTTCGGTTTCGCAGACTACACGCTCCAGTTGCGCCGGGCTCATGTCGTCGATGGCGTAGGGGCGCTTGCCGCTGAGCAACTGATACAGCATCACCCCGAGCGAGTAGATGTCCGAGCGGGTGGTGAGCGGGTGCCGACGGATTTGTTCCGGACTGGCGTAAGCCGGTGTCATCGCCCCCAGTACCGTAGTCTGGGTGGTCGCCTCGGATACGGTCTCCTGCAACGGATCAAGCAATTTGGCGATGCCGAAATCCAGCAAGCGCGGTGTGCCATTGACGTCCACCAGCACATTGCTCGGTTTCAGGTCACGGTGCACGATCAGGTGACGGTGGGCTTCTTGCACCGCTTCGCAGACCTGGCAGAACACGTTCAGGCGTGCCTGTACATCCAGCTTCTGCTCGCGGCAGTAGCGCATCAGGTCAACACCATCGACGAAGTCCATGACCAGGTAGGGCACCCCATGCTCGGTGCGGCCACCGTCCAGGATATGCACGATATTGGGATGCTGGAGCTGGGCCAGAATCGTGCGTTCTTCCTCGAAACGCGCCAGAAGACCCTGGCGCCGGGTGGAATCCAAGGCCAATTGCGCCGGCTGAATCAGCTTGATCGCAACCCGCTGCTGGTACAGCCCGTCATCACGCCAGGCTAGATAGACCACACCCATGCCACCAGCGTTGATCGGACGTTCGATACGATAGATGCCGACGTGGTCGCCCGGCTGCGGCAGGCCCGTAGCAGACACCAGTGCGGGGGATTCTCCCGACTTCAGGAAGTCGTCGGCACGGGCGTGGCCTTTGAGCAACTGGCGCAGGCGTTCGACCTGATTCGAAGGCAGGTGCATGTCGCCCAGCGCTGCTTCGCGTTCGCTCTCAGGCAACTCCAGCAATTCTTCCAATCGCTCCAGTACCACGCGCTCGACCTCGCCATCGGGTGTGCCCGGGGCGCCCAGGACGCGCGTGGGTGCAGTCATGGCACCGTCTCGTCGAACGCATCCGATGGGTGTTCAGAATCGTGATTGAGGGCATCGAACAGCCAGACGCGAGCCGTCTGCCAATAGCGCTTGACCGTGGCCGGGGACAGCTCCATCACTTCGGCCGTTTCCTCGATCGACAGACCACCAAAAAAGCGCAGTTCCACCACCCGGGCCTTGTCCGGGGCGATGGCTTCCAGCCCCTGCAAGGCCTTTTCCAGATCCAGCACGTCCAGATCCTGCTTGTGCGCCGGCAAATTGGTGAACAAGGTGATGCGCTCGCCGCCATCGCGTTTGACCGCGCGCCGGCGACGGGCATGGTCGACCAGGATCTCGCGCATCAGGCGCGCGGCCACACCGAAAAAATGGGCACGGTTCTGCCAGTCGATGCGCTCCAGTCCGGCCAGACGCTGGTAGGCCTCATTGACCAGGGCGGTGGCCTGCAGGGTGTGGTTTGCCGACTCGTTGGCAAACTGGCGGGCAGCAATCTGGCGCAGTTCCTGATACAGCAGGGTGACAACGCGATCACGCGCGGAAAGGTCGCCACGGCGCCAGGCGTTCAGCAGTTGGGTCGCATCCTCACTCATGCCTGACAGCCTAACGCGCCATCGGGCAAATAACATCCATTTTGCCGGTTTTTTTCCGCCTCAAACGGACGGTTTTTTCAGCCATGGCAAGGGCGCGTCAGGATCACGCGAGAGCCCGGCTGCTTCCAGTTTGGCCAGGTAATCCGTCCAGTTCCTGTCCTGCTCGCGACCCAGTTCGTACAAGATGCCCCAGGTGAAAATGCCGCTGTCGTGGCCATCGGTAAAGATCAACTGCACCGCGTAGTTGCCGATCGGGGCAATGCCCTTGATGCCGACCTCACGCTTGCCGGCAACCAGGATGCGCTGGCCCGGAGCGCCATGGCCGGTCACCTCGGCCGAGGGCGAATACACGCGCAGGTATTCAGCCGGCAAATGGAAGTTGGAGCCATCCTCGAAACTGACTTCGAGCACGCGCGAAGCGCCATGCAGGACGATATCGGTGGGATGCGGGGTATCCATCGATTTACAGGATGTAGCGCGACAGATCCTGATTCTGGGCCAGATTGCCAAGGACGCCATCGACATAATCACCATCGATGACAACGGTTTCGCCATCCCGATCCGGGGCTTCGTAGGACAAGGTATCGAGCAGCTTCTCCAGCACCGTATGCAGACGCCGGGCACCGATGTTCTCGGTGGTTTCGTTGACGGTGTAGGCAATGTCGGCCAGCCGGTCGATGGCACTTTCGGTGAATTCGATCTGCAGGCCCTCGGTACCCAACAGGGCCTGGTACTGCTTGGTCAGGGCGCTGTGGGGCTCGGTCAGGATGCGACGAAAATCCTCGCGCGAAAGCGATGACAATTCCACCCGGATGGGCAAGCGACCCTGCAATTCCGGGATCAGATCGCTGGGCTTGGCCAGATGAAAGGCCCCGGAAGCGATGAACAGGATATGGTCGGTCTTGATCGGGCCGTACTTGGTGCTGACGGTGGAGCCTTCGACCAGGGGCAGCAAGTCGCGCTGCACGCCTTCACGCGAAACATCGGCACCATAGCCTTCCGAGCGTTTGGCGACCTTGTCGATCTCGTCGATAAAGACGATGCCGTTCTGCTCGGCCGAATCGATGGCACGCTGGCGGATCTCCTCTTCATTGACCAGCCGACCGGCTTCTTCCTCGATCAGCACCTGGCGCGCTGCGGCGATCTTCAGATGACGCTTCTGGGTCTTGGTACCGGCGAGCTGCGAGAACATCTGGTGCAACTGCTGACCCATTTCTTCCATGCCGGGCGGGGCCATGATGTCGACGCCGACATTGACCGAGGTTTCCAGTTCAATCTCACGCTGATCCAGATCGCCATCGCGCAATTTGCGGCGCAGCTTCTGCCGGGTTTCGCTTTCGCCGGTGTCTTCCTGCGGCCAGCCTGCCGGATCGGCACGACGCGGCAACAGCACATCGAGGATACGTTCCTCGGCGCGTTCCTCGGCCTGGGTGCGCACGCGGCTCTTGGCCTGTTCGCGCTGCATCTTGACCGCGGTATCGATCAGGTCACGGATGATCTGCTCCACATCCTTGCCAACATAACCCACCTCGGTAAAGCGCGTGGCTTCCACCTTCACGAACGGCGCATTGGCCAGGGTCGCCAGGCGCCGCGCGATCTCGGTCTTGCCCACGCCGGTGGGGCCGATCATGAGGATGTTTTTGGGCGTGACTTCACGGCGCAGATCGGGATCAAGCTGCATGCGCCGCCAGCGGTTGCGCAGGGCTACAGCAACGGCACGCTTGGCTGCATTCTGGCCGATGATCCAGCGGTCCAGTTCATTGACGATTTCGCGAGGGGTCATGGTTTTGTTCGGGAATGGGGAATAGGGAATGGATGAAGGAGAATCGAGAATGGGGAATGGAGAATCGATGGGGAGGAAATGGCAAGTATTCGGGGCATGGAGCTCGACGAACGCGGCGGCGATACCGCTTTTGACGATTCCCTATTCCCCATTCCCTATTCTCGGCCCTCGATTCCCAGTTCTTCGATCGTACGATTGTGATTGGTGTAAATGCAGATATCGCCGGCGATCTTGAGGGCTTGTTCGACGATCTGGCGGGGATCCAGGTCGGTGTTTTCCAGCAGGGCGCGGGCGGCGGCCTGGGCGTAAGGACCACCGGAGCCGATGGCGATCAGGCCGTGCTCGGGTTCGAGCACATCGCCGTTGCCGGAAATCAGCAACGAGGCCTCCTTGTCGACCACCGCCAGCATGGCTTCCAGCCGGCCCAGGCGACGGTCGGTACGCCAGTCCTTGGCCATTTCCACGGCCGCGCGCACCAGTTGCCCGCCATGTTTTTCCAGCTTGGCTTCAAACAGTTCAAACAAGGTGAAGGCATCGGCCGTAGCGCCGGCAAAACCGGCCAGCACGCGGCCACCGGCCAAACGCCGCACCTTGCGCGCATTGGCCTTGACCACGGTATTGCCAAGGGTGACCTGACCATCACCACCGATCACGACGCGATCACCGCGACGTACGGAAACGATGGTGGTGGCATGGAAGGATTCGGACATGGGATCGATTCCAATAGTAAGCCTGCCTGATATGGGGCGACTTGCCGAACTATCAATGCCCGGGCATTGATTGCCACCAGATCCGCGATCCCGACAAAACGGCTCGGCCCTGGGGCAATGTCGCCACCCGTTCACGCCACGTCGACAGTCGTGTACCTTGATGGCGTTTTCGGCAGCAAGGCGTGATGGCGTGATCCATATCCACGGGCTGCGGTTCGGCTATGGCCCACAGCCGGTCTACGCAAACTTCGACCTGAGCCTTGATGCGCCTGGTCTGTACGGTCTGTTCGGACGCAATGGCAGTGGCAAATCGACCCTGCTCAAGCTGATGGCGGGTTTGGTCTTTCCCCAGGCGGGGCAGATTCGTGCGGCCAGGCATGAGCCGCGCTGGCGGGCCGCACAATTTCTGGCCCAGGTCTTTATCGTGCCGGAGGAATTCCATCTGCCAAACCTGAGCTGTCGTCAGCTTGAGCAACGTCAGGCCGGTTTCTATCCGCGTTTTGATGCGGCCTTGTTCGAACGGATTCTGGACACTTTCGAACTTGATCCTGCGACCCGCTTCGAGCAGATGAGCCTGGGCAACAAGAAAAAGGCCACCCTGGCCTTTGCCTTGGCGGCGCGCACGCCGATCCTGTTGCTGGACGAACCGACCAATGGTCTGGATATGGTGGCGCGCGATCGTTTCCGCGAGTTGCTGCGCCAGCCCGAACAAGCCGATCGGGCGATCCTGATCAGCACCCACCAGGCCCACGACCTGGAACGACTGATCGCGCGCATCCTGTTTATCGATGCCGGGCGATTGGCTCTGGCTTCGCCCATGGATACGCTGGCGACGCGCCTGCGCACAGGTGTATGCGAGCACGCGCAGTTGGCCGCCATACCGGACCTCATCTATCAGGAAGACATCGGCACCCAGGTCGCCTTTATCGCCCGGCGCCACGAACCCGAAGACGGAGCCGTGATCCAGCTGGAACTGCTGTATCGGGCCTTGTGCCGTCAGCCCGAAACCGTGCTGGCCGCCATCCATGCAGCGGAGGTCACTCATGTTTGATCTGCATCGCTTCCTGTTGCTGGCGCACGTGCATTGGGCTGAACGGGGCCGCAGTTATCTGTGGTTTCTGGGCATCGGCATCGTCGTGCATGCTTGCGTCTGGCTGCTGATCACCCAGGGTGGGTTCAAACCGGGCGACTACGTCAATGACTTTCAGTACTTCGTCTTTTTTGCCGGGCTTACCCTGACCGCATTGCTGTTTGCCGGTTTGGAGTTTTCACCCCTGGGCCGGCGCGAAGCCGCCCTGACCTGGCTGATGCGCCCGGCCACGGCGCTGGAGAAGTTCCTCCTGGCCTTTCTGATCGTGGCGGTGCTGTATCCGCTGGCCTATACCCTGGCCTTCCAGGTCTGCAACCTGCCGGGGGGTTGGCTGGCGCAGGTGGTGGCACAGGCCAACCCATCCAGAACCATCAATCCGGATCAGTACAAACTCTATTTTCCCTTTGCCGACGCCAGCAATCGTCCGATGGAGCTCACCTGGCTGCTGATCACCAATGCCTTGCAGGCACTGGTGATCGCTGGCGGTCTGCGGTTTCGCAACCTGGCCTGGCTCAAGACCCTGGTGGCGCTGTTTCTGCTGCTGGCCATCGCCTTGCCGCTATTGCTGATGTTTGCCGATGCGGACATCGGCATGCTGTTTCCGGCCGGTGAAGTACCGCCGGAAGCCACCAGCTTCCGGGCCTTGCGCTGGTTGCTGTGGATCGGGGTACCCGGCCTGTTCTGGGCCAGTGCCTATTTCTTCCTGCGTGACCGGGAGCTGCACTGATGGCCCGTACCGGAACCTGGGTCCTGACGGCCGGATTGGCCTTGCTTGCCATTGGCATTTTCAGTGCCCCCAAAACCGGTGGGGAAAGCCACGAGCGCGTCCAGATCCTCCCTCTGACCGGCATCACCGCCCTGAATCTGAACGATCTGGGCGTCGGCGCCATCACCCTGGATCAGGTCGATGATCTGCAGCTGAAGCACAGGGACTGGCACCGATACAATCGAGATGTTGATGACACTATCGCCACCAAAATCGACGGCGAGGTTTTGCATCTGACGCAAGACAAGGCCCGCTCCTGGATCAGCTTTGAGCTCACCGTTCCCGTCTGGTTGGAGAATTTTGAAGGCAACAGCTTTTCCATGCAGGCCTTGGAGTTCTTCCGTCAACTGCGCCTGGAAGGCCAGCGCGTGACCTGGATTGGCGGGACCGGCAACCGGCTCGAAGTCAAGCTGAAAACAGCCCGTATCGACACCCGCTGCGCCACCGTCACGGCCCCCAAATTCGAGTTCAAGAGCGGCACGATCGAGCAACTGCATGTGCATGCCGAGGAAGGCACCGTGATCCTGGAAAACATCGACCAGGTAGCCGATATCGAGCTTGAGATCGGTCCCGATGTGCATATCCAGGCACGCCAACGTGATCTGTCACGTCTTCGCATCGTGCTTCTGGATGTTGACCCCGTTGCCTCGACCATGAACCGGCTGCTCGCGTGCCAGCACGATACGCTGGTCGAGGATCCTGACGACCACCCGTAATGACCGGGTTTCACTCTGCTTTGCCACCCGACGTACGCCGCCGGGCACGGGGATGGGCAGCGTCGTAAACCTTGGCCAGGTGCTGGAAATCCAGATGCGTGTAGATCTGGGTAGTGGCGATATCGGCGTGGCCCA
>CAYRJS010000101.1:0-8801 GCA_964424535.1 uncultured Aquimonas sp. | reverse complement strand
CAAAGCCCAATTCCTCGGCCAGCACGGAAAAAATGAAATCCGTATGCGCCTCGGGCAGGAAGGACAGTTTCTGGATACTGGCGCCGATGCCCACCCCGAACCACTCGCCGCGTCCGATCGCGATCAAGGCCTGAACCAACTGGTAGCCATCGTTGTAAGGATCGGCCCAGGGATTCATGAACGAGGTCAGCCGGCGCATGCGGTAGGGCTGCACTACGGCCACCATGGCCATCAGCGGGGTCACGATCAGGATTGGCGCGATCAGGTTGCCGATACGCACTCCGCCCAGGAACACCATGCCGCCGACGATGGCACAGATCAGCAAGGCCGAACCGAAGTCCGGTTGCTGCAACAGCAAGATCACCATTAATCCCGCAACCACGGCCGGTTTGATCAAACCCCACCAGGTGTCCTGCACCTGATTGCGGTGGCGCACCAGATAACTGGCGAGCCAGATGATCAGGAACAGCTTGACCGCCTCGACCACCTGGAATCGCACCACGCCCAGGTTGAGCCAGCGCTGGGCGCCATTGACCTCGGCCCCCACATGCGGCACCAGCACCAGCACCAGCATCAGCATCGACACCAGCAACAGGCGCGGCCCCTGGCGCTCGATGCTGCGCAATTCGGTGCGACTGATCAAAACGGCCAGGGCCACACCCAGGCCCAGAAAAACCAGGTGCTTGTACATGAAATGGAACGGATTCAAGCCCAGCCGTTGAGTGACGCCGACCGAACTGGACATCACCATCACCACACCCAGTCCGGCCAGGATCAGCACGGTGGCGAGCAACACCCCATCGAAACGTCCTTCGATCTCGTTGAGGCGGAAAGCCTGTTTGAAGCGTTCACTGATCATCAGCGCACCTTCAACGTGGCCAGGCCGACCAGCACCAGCACGAGGCTGATGATCCAGAAACGCACGATCACGCGCGGTTCCGGCCAACCCTTGAGTTCAAAATGATGATGGATAGGCGCCATGCGAAAGATGCGCCGACCGGTCAGCTTGAAGCTGGCCACCTGCGCCATCACCGACAGGGTCTCAACCACGAAGATGCCGCCCATCACCACCAGCACCAGTTCCTGACGCACGATGACCGCGATCGTTCCCAGGGCTGCGCCCAGCGCCAGCGCGCCGATATCGCCCATGAAAACCTGGGCCGGATAGGTGTTGAACCACAAAAAGCCCAGTCCGGCACCCCCGATCGCGGCACAGATGATGGTCAGCTCGCCAGCACCGGGCACCGCCGGAATCTGCAGGTAGGAAGCGAACTGGGCATGGCCTGCGACATAGGCAAAGATGCCCAGACCCCCGGCCACAAGCACGCTGGGCATGATGGCCAGGCCATCGAGGCCATCGGTCAGATTGACGGCATTGGAAAACCCGACGATCCAGAAGTAGGCCACCACCACCAGCCCAGCCCCCAGCGGAAAGGCCACGTCCTTGAGTACCGGCAAATAGAACATCGTGTTGGAGGGCGCATCCGCAGTCAGAAACAGCACCAGCCCTGCGGCCAAACCAAGAATGGACTGGAGCAGATATTTGCTGCGCGAGCGCAGACCCTGGGGATTGCGCCGGGCGACCTTGATCCAGTCGTCGAGCCAGCCGATCAGGCCAAAACCGAACAGCACCGCCAACACCAGCCAGACATAACGATTGCGCAAGTCGGCCCACAACAGCGTGGCACTGCCCACCGCAAGCAGGATCAGGACTCCACCCATGGTCGGGGTGCCGGCTTTGGACAAGTGCGTGCTGGGGCCATCATCCCGGATCGGCTGGCCCTTGAGTCGGGCCAGACGCCGGATCACCGCCGGACCAAACCACAGGGCCAGACCCAGCGCCGTCAGGGTCGCCAGGATGGCGCGCACGGTCAGGTAATTGAACAGGGCAAAGGCGCTGCCATAGCCTTGCAACCAGCGGGCCAGCTCAAGCAGCATGATCGCCTCCTTGCGCATCACTGCAGCACAAGGCCGCCACGACACGTTCCATCTGGCTGCCACGCGAACCCTTGACCAACACCACCACCGGTCCACGCCCCGGCGCACGCAGGCGTTCGATCACGGCGTCATGACTGGCGAAATGCTCGCCATTGGCACCAAAGGCCACGGCCGCATGCCGGCTCAGTTCACCCAGGGTCAGTACCCGTTCCAGGCCCGCCTCGCGGGCCAGACGCCCCATGTCAGCATGCAAGACAGCACCACCCGGGCCCAATTCGCGCATATCCCCCAGAACCAGCCAGGCCGGCAAACCCCGGCGCTTCGCCAGCGCCATCACGGCTTCGATGGCGACGGCGACCGAGCCGGGATTGGCGTTGTAACTGTCATCCAGAACCAGGCTGCCATCGGCCAGGGACAGGCGCTGCTGACGACTCGGCACGCCTTCGGCCTGAGCCAGTCCGCGCCTCACGGCATCAAGCGTGGCCCCGGCCGCCAAGGCCAGGCTGGCGGCGGCCAGGGCATTGCGCACCTGGTGCCGACCCGGCAAGGGCACGGTGACCTCGACCTGGCCCCAGGGACTGAGCAGACGAAAATGATTGCCGTTGTCGTCTTCACGCACGTTCTCTGCGCCCACCTCGGCACTGGTTTCCAGGCCATAGCGCAGGATGCGGCGGGTACCGGCACGTTCGGCGAACAAAGGCGCAAAGGCGTCATCGGCATTGATCACCGCCGTGCCATCGTCGGGCAAGGCCTCATACAGCGCACCTTTGGTCTGGGCCACGCCCAGGAGGCTGCCCATGCGTTCCAGATGCGCCGGAGCGATATTGGTCACCAGGCCTATTTTTGGACGCACGATGTCGGCCAGATAGGCGATATCACCCGGAGCCCCGGCCCCCATCTCGTAGATACCGAATCGGGCTTGTTCGGGCTGCTCGATCAAGGCCAGGGGCAGGCCGATCTCGTTGTTGCGATTGCCCGGGTTCGAATAGGCCTCGCCCTCAAGCTGGCGCAGGATGGACAGGGTCAAGGTACGGGTGGTGGTCTTGCCGTTGCTGCCGGTAATGCCCAGGGTGCAGGTGGTGCGACTGGCGGCCATCCCACGGGCAATCAGGCCCAAGGCCTGACGGGTATCGGTACACACGATCTGTGCCGTGTGACAGTCAAACCCACGCTCGACCAGGACCGCCTGGGCTCCGGCCGCTTTGGCCTGGGCGCAAAAATCATGACCGTCGAAATGCTCTCCACGCAAGGCGACGTAGAGGCTGCCCGGTTCCAGGGTGCGGGTATCGGTACCGATCGCGGTGACCACCCGATCCTCGCCGCAAAGACGCCCCCCGCACCAGGCCGCCAACTGGGAAAGCGCAACCAGTCTCATGCGCGCACCTCCAGCACCTGGCGGGCCGCTTCACGATCATCAAAGGCATGACGGACACCGTTGATTTCCTGATAGGGTTCGTGCCCTTTGCCGGCGATCAGGACGATATCGCCGGACCTGGCCATGCCGATGGCAGCGGCGATCGCCTTGGCGCGATCGCGTTCCACCTGCACATGCGTGCGATCGGTGAAACCGGCCAGAATGTCGGCCACGATGGCATCGCCTTCCTCGCCGCGCGGATTGTCGTCGGTGACGATCACCGCATCGGCCCGCTGCTGGGCAATGGCCGCCATCTGCGGGCGCTTGCCGGTATCGCGTTCACCACCACAACCGAACACGCAAATCAGATGGCCATCGCCATGTTCGCGCAAGCTGCGCAAGGCCTGATCCAGGGCATCGGGGGTGTGGGCGTAATCGACCACCACCAGAGGCTGATCCATCTGCCCACCCAGTCGATTCATGCGCCCCGGCACCGGCTCCAGTTGTGCCAGCACCGGGGCCAATTCCGTCAATGACCAACCCAAGGCCAGCAAGGTGCCCGCCACGGCGAGCAGGTTGTCGACATTGAAGCGGCCCAGCAAACGGCTGGACACGGACACACGCACATCATCCGCAACCAGATCAAACTGCAGGCCCGTGATCGAGGTTTCGATCCGCTCGGCGCGCAATTGGGCCGAATCCGCACCCCGGCTGCTGACGCCGATCAGGCGCACACCGGCTGGCAATTTCCTGGTCAGACCAGCGCCCATGGCATCATCAAGGTTGATCACCGCCGCACCCAGGCCAGGCCAGGCAAACAGGCGTGCCTTGGCCGCCCCGTAAGCTTCCATGCTGTGGTGGTAATCCAGATGATCCCGGGTCAGGTTGGTAAACACCGCCACGGCAAACCGCACCCCATCGACCCGGCCCTGATCCAGGGCATGGGATGACACTTCCATGGCCACGTCCTGCCCGCCTTCGGCGCACATGGCCGCCAGGTCGGCGTGTACTGCAATCACATCCGGAGTGGTGCGCTCACCGGCTTGCACGGCTCCGTGCAGACCCGCACCAAGGGTGCCGATGCTGCCGGCCACGCGTCCCAGATGGGTCAGGGCCTGAGCCAGCAACTGCACCGTGGAGGTTTTGCCATTGGTGCCGGTGACCCCGATCACCCGCAGGTGGGCCGAGGGTGAGTGATAAAAACGATTGGCCAGTTCGCCCAGATGCGCGCGCAGATCCGGCACCGCAATGGCACCGGCTGGCACGTCCACACCTGCAGGAGCCGGCGGTTCAAACAGGATGCTGCTGGCCCCGCCCGCCACGGCCTGGCGGGCAAACCGCAAGCCGTGGGTGGCATGGCCCGCCAAGGCCACGAAGGCACCGCCCGGCGGCACCCGGCGGCTGTCCAGACTCAATCCGGACAGAGGAATTGCGGGGGCTGTCGTCAGACCTTCCAGCAGCTGGTCCAGGCGCAGATTCATGGAGCCCCTCCGAACAGGTCGGGCACAGCTTCGGCCTCAGCCGGCAGGCGTCCTGGCGTGGCTTGGTTACGATTCTTGTCTGCGGCCAGATACCAGTGACCCAGGTTATCGGCCGGCACATCCATCAGCCGCAGGACGCCATCCATGACGTCGTGAAACACCGGTGCCGCCACCGCGCCGCCGTAATAGACCAGATTGCCGGCAGCATCGGTACTGCGCGGGTCATCGATCATCACGATCACCGAGTAACGCGGCTTGCTGGCCGGTACCAGACCCGCGAACAGGCTCACATAGCGGCTCTCGTAGCCACCCCTAACGGCCTTGCGCGAGGTACCGCTCTTGCCGGCCACCCGGTAGCCTTCGATGGCAGCGCGCTGGCCGGTGCCACCGGGGCCGGTGACGGTTTCCAGCATGTCCAGCAGGGACCGTGCCAGGGCCGGATCGATCACTTCCTCATCATTGACCGGAGCACCTTTCACGAAGGTCGGCACCACCAGACGCCCACCATTGCCGATGGCGGCATAAGCCCGCGCCAGTTGCAGGGGTGTAGTGGAAATCCGGTAACCAAAGGCGATGGTGGCCTTTTCCAACGTGCCCCACTGGCGCGGCTCGGGCACCACGCCGGCGCGTTCACCGGGAAAGCCGCTGCCGGAAACCTCGCCCAGGCCAAAACGTCGCAACAGGTGATACATATGCTCGGCCGGCATGTCGAGCGCCAGCTTGGCTGCGGCCACGTTGCTGGACTTGGTCAGCAGGCCGGTGGTGGTCAAGGTGCCGTAATTGCGTACATCGCGAATGGTGTGACCGGCCACCTGCAAGGTTCCCGGCCAGGTTTCGATCAACGTGGTCGGGGTCACCTTGCCCAGCTCCATGGCTGCGGCCACGGTAAAGGGCTTGATCGTCGATCCCGGTTCAAACACATCGGTGACGGCGCGGTTGCGCCGCGCTTCGATATCCGAGCCATCACGGGCATTGGGGTTGTAACCGGGCAGGCTGGCCATGGCCAGCACTTCACCGTTGCTGACATCCAGCACCACGACCGAGCCAGCCTCGGCCCGATGTTCGGCCAGGGCTTCGCGCAGTTCACGATGGGCCAGGTATTGCAGGCGACGATCGATCGACAGGACCAGAGGATGGCCCGGTTCAGCTGCCTTGATCAGATCAACGCTGGCGATTTCCCGACCCTGACCATCGCGAATCACGCGCTTGACGCCCGGCTTGCCCGCCAGCCAGTCGTTGTAGGCCAGTTCCAGGCCTTCCTGGCCTTGGTCGTCGATATTGGTGAAGCCCACGACATGGGCCACGGTTTCGCCAAACGGATAAAACCGCCGAAACTCGCGGTCCGAAGCCACACCCGGGATACCCAGCGCCATGATCGCCTCGCCCTGCTCCGGGTCGAGGTGCCGGCGCAGCCAGATGAAGCGCTTGTCGGCTTTCGCATCCAGGCGTTCGCGCAGTTGCGCCGGGGTCAGCTCAAGCTGCACGGCCAGTTCGCCGATGCAATCCTCGTGCGCCCAACGGGGTTTTTCCGCTTCGGCCGAAGCATCGACCGGCAGCGGTTCCACTTCACCTGCCGCAATCTTTTCAGCCTGCTGACGGCGTTCCTCATCGTGCTCAAGGATATGTTCGAGCAGAATCTGGGGATTGGCGGAAATGGACTCGACCGGGCTGGAAACGGCCAAGGGCTCGCCATTGCGGTCGGTGATCATGCCGCGCGAAGCCGGAATCCCGATATCGCGCAGGAACCGCGCATCGCCTTCACGCACGGAGCGTTCGTTGTGCAGCAACTGCAGGTACATGGCCTTGCCCGTCAGCAGGACAAAGGCCAAGGCCAGGCCTCCTGCCAGGAACTTGGCGCGCAGGGTGATATCGGCCATGCCGCGCGAGCGTGCACCCGCGCTGCGCGTGGATCGGAACCAGGCGTTCGTGCGTGGCCGGTTCATGGCCGCACCAGGACGATGTCGACGGTATCTGGATAGCGCATGCCCAGTTGCTCGACGGCACGCCGCTCGATGCGCCCGGTGTCGGCCAGGGTGGCGATCTGGATCTGCAGGCGATCAAACTCGATATTGAGCTCGTCGCGGCTGCGCTCCAGCGCGGACAACTGGGCAAAAGCCACCCGATGCTGGTGGCGGATGTAGGCCACGCCGATGGCACTGGCCATCACGCCCAGTCCCAGCAGGCTCACCCATAGCCAGCGCCAGCTCATGCCAGCTTCTCCGCCACGCGCAGGACCGCACTGCGGGCGCGGGGATTGGCCGTCAGCTCGGCTTCGGTGGCCGTGCAGGCCGCGCCGATCAGGCGCAAGCCGGGAACAAAATCCGTTGCCACCGGCAAACGCCGATTGCCAGCCGGAGCCTTCGCATGCAGCGCCATGAAACGCTTGACGATGCGATCTTCCAGCGAATGAAAGCTGATGACCACCAACCGCCCCCCGGCGCGCAGACGCGCCATGGCGGCATCCAGTCCTTCACGCAGGTCGTCCAGCTCCCGGTTCACGTGGATGCGCAGGGCCTGAAAGCTGCGCGTGGCCGGGTGCTTGCCCGACTCACGACGACCCAGCAGGCCGGCAATCACATCGGCCAAACGGGCCGTGGTGGTGAAGGGTTCCTGCTCACGTCGGGCCACGATGGCACGGGCAATGCGCCGGCTCTGGCGCTCTTCGCCGTACTGCCACAACACATCGGCGATCTCGTCCGCGTCGGCGCGGGCCAGAAACTGTGCCGCGCTTTCGCCGTGCTCCGGGTCCATGCGCATGTCCAGCGGGCCATCGTGCTGAAAGCTGAAACCGCGTTCGGGCTGGTCCAGTTGCGGTGAGGACACGCCCAGGTCGAACAGCACCCCGTCCAGTCCCGCAGCGGTTTCGTCCCAGGCAGCCAACTGGGCAAAACTGCCCTGGCGCATCACCACCCGTGGATCGTCACCCCATTGGTTCCTGGCCACATCCATTGCCTCGGGATCCTTGTCCATCACCAGCAAACGCCCTTGCGGGCCCAACCGTTCCAACACGCCCCGCGCATGTCCGCCCCGTCCGAAGGTGCCATCCAGGTACCTTCCATCCGGGCGAATCGCCAACGCCTCCAGCGCCTGTGCATACAGCACCGGGACGTGGACGGGGCGCGCGGTTTCACGCTCCGCGCCCATCCGTTACAACACCATGTCCAGCATCGCCTCGCTGACATCCGCCTCGGCGATGGTCTTCTGGATCAATTCCAGATGGGCCTGCTCACTCCATAGTTCGATCTTGTTGCCCATGCCCATCAACACCGCCTTGCGGTCAATGCCGGTGGCATTGCGATGGGTGGCCGGCAAGAGGATGCGGGCGTTGCCATCCGGCTCCACGAAAGTGGCCGCACCCACCAGTTTCATCTGCAGCAGGCGATGACTGGCAACCGCCACGGAAAGGCGATTGACCTGTTCGCGCACCCGTTCCCATTCGGCTTGCGGATACAGCCAGAGGCTGCCGCGTTCATAGGGGTGGTAGGTCACCACCAGGCGATTGCCACACGCATGCGCCACGGCTTCACGGAACGCGATCGGAATCGCCATCCGGCCCTTGTCGTCAATCGTGATGGAAGTCTCGCCCTGGAACATGGCTTTTACTGCGTCTCTCCACTGAATCCCACAAAAACCCAGATTCCCCTACCCAGTACCACATTAGCATCCTGCCTACCCGTGTCAACCAAAACTTGCGTATGCCAATGACATGCAAGCGATTGTCCTGTCACGGATTTTTTACAAAGCCAAAGTGGTTTTTGCGAAAGATTCCGTATTACATGCAGTTAGCTGGCTTTTCTAGAATCAACTTTTAGTCAGACTCTCACGCACAACCAAGCAACCGATGAACCGGTTCACGCTTTCAACGCGCATGTCTGCGCCGGGGGCGCATGGAGGAAAGAAGCGGAGTCGGCCGATAAGCCGGGTTCTGTCGTGGGCAGTCATTCCTCTCGGCGTCCTGTCGCCAGGACGCTCCAGCGGCCTACCCGGACGCGACACGGGCCGTGTCATGGCGTCCCTATTTGGCCTTG
>CAYRJS010000100.1:0-8814 GCA_964424535.1 uncultured Aquimonas sp. | reverse complement strand
GGCTTGTTGAGCGGCAAATACGCCGGAGGCGCGATTCCCGCCGATTCGCGCCTGGCTACGCTGGGTTCGGGTTGGCAGCCGGACTTCCTGCAGCCGGACGCGCGCGCCGCACAGGCGACCACGGTCGCGCAACTGATGGATCTGGCGCAGGTTCTGGATTGCTCACCGGCCACTTTGGCCATCGCCTGGTGCCTGCGCAATCCCAAGGTATCCAGCGTGATCCTGGGGTGTTCGTCCCTGGCGCAACTGGAGCAGAATCTGGAGGCACTGACGCTGTCTACGCGCCTGGATGCGCGCAGCCTGGCGCAACTGGATGCGCTGGCGACGTGATTCGATGATGGACAAAACCACTGGCTCGATCGCCTGAAACCCGGTTTGCGGACGCATCCGGGCGGAAGTTTGCAGGTCGGCGTATGCTGGTGCACGGCTCCTGGCTTTCACCCAGGGACGGGCGGTGGATATAATCAAGTCATGCAGCTGCATGCTTTCAGTCGAATTCAGGGTGCCACGTGAGCAACGACGTTCAATTTCTCAAGCATTTTTCGATGGTCATGGCCTTCTTGATCGGCGTGGCTCTGTGTCTGGTCACCCTGGCTTATACGATCGGCCGCCAGCAGCCGTTTGATGCCGACCCGAATGCGCAAGCGCGCGTTCTGGAGCGGATCAAGCCGGTGGCCACGGTCTATGCCGGCAGTTCCGGTGCTGCCGCTGCTGCCGCTGCGGCTGAAGCCGCCAAGGCCGCGGCCGGGGCCAAGGTCGCCTATGACGGTACCCTCGATGGCAACGTGATCTTCGACAAACTCTGCGCCGCCTGTCACGCAACCGGTGCCGGTGGTTCGCCGACCCTGGACCACGCTCATTGGGATGAGCGCCTGGCCCAGGGCATGGAAACCCTGGTCAAGCACGCCATTGATGGTTTCCAGGGTGATGCCGGTCTGATGCCGGCACGTGGTGGCAACCCTGACCTGTCCGATGAACAGGTCGAGGCCACGGTGCACTGGATGATGGACAACCTCAAGTAAGCCCTGATGCCCGTTTGCGCTTGGGCAGACATTTGTTGACATGTAGCGTCGTCCTGCGTCGGCGTCTGCACCGAGGGGGGATGATGCGGTTTCGGACAATCTCGCACTGCCTGGCCGGATCGATGCTCGCCATCGTGCTGGGCGGTTGCGCCCCCAGCCAGGATCTCGATACGGATCCCGCCGCCGCGAGCCCGCGCGTGCTCCATATCGGCCAGGTGCAAGGTGACGGACCTGTCAGCCCTCTGCTGGGGCAGCGCGTGCATGTGCAAGGCGTGGTCACGGGGAATTTCGTTGGTGGTCTCGGCGGATTTTTCGTACAGGATGCGGCCGGCGAGGACGATGGTGATCCGGCCACGTCCGATGGCATCTTCGTGGCCTGGACGACCGAGCAGGAACCGCGCGTGCGCCGTGGCGATCTGGTTCGGGTCCACGGCACCGTCAGCGAGCTTGAACAGGGCGAGGACAGCCAGACCACGCTGGAAGCTGAGACCATCGAAGTGCTCGGTCGCGGTGCCACCACCGCCACCACGCTGGATGCACCCCCTGCAACACGGGATGGCTGGGAACGCTACGAAGGCATGTGGTTGCGTTTCGATCAGCCCCTGGTCGTGACCGGCAACGATGGTCTGCTGCGCTTTGGCGAACTGGCCGTCAGCTTCACGGGCCGGCAGTTCGGCGGTACCGAACAGCATCCGCCCGGCGAGGCTGCCCAGCGCCTGGAGGCAGATAATCAACGCAACCGGCTGGTGCTCGATGACAACCGTCGTCGCACCTACCCCGAATCGATCCATTACCTGCCCGAGCCGCTGTCGCGTGAAGCCCCGCTGCGGGTGGGCAGCGTGGTCCATGGCGTCGAAGGCATCCTGCAGCATGCCTGGGGCTGGCGTCTGCAGTTGACCGAGCCGCTGAGCCGGATCGATCAGGCGCCCCGACCACCAGCTCCGGAACTGCCCGAGGGCCTGCGCGTAGCCAGTTTCAACCTGTACAACTGGTTCAATGGCGACGGCAAAGGCAAAGGCTTTCCGACCCCGCGCGGGGCTGAAACCCTGGATGAAGCCAACCGTCAACGCGACAAGATCGTGGCTGCCATTCTCGGCCTCAAACCCGATATCGCGGCCCTGATGGAAGTGGAAAACGACGGCTTTGGCCGCAGCAGCAGCCTGGCCGAACTGGTGGCCGCATTGAACCAGGCCTGGCCCGAAGCCGACTATCGTCTGGTCGATGCCGGGCAGGGCCCGGGCCGGGATGTGATGCGGGTGGCCTTGATCTATCGCGAAGGCCAGGTGGCACCACAAGGCGAAGCCATGACCCTGGCCACGGGCATCTTTGCCGCCCGCAATCGGGTGCCGCTATTGCAGGTGTTTCGCGAGGCCGCCACCGGAGCGACGATCCAGGTCGTGGCCAATCACTTCAAGTCCAAAGGTTGCAACGAGGCCGAGGCTGAAGACCTTGATCAGGGCGATGGCCAAAGCTGTTGGAATGCCACCCGTGACCAGGCCGCGCAGGAACTGCATGCCTGGCTGACGTCCGATCCCAGTGGGCAGGGTGTTGTCCACGGCGTGATCCTGGGCGATCTCAACAGCTACGGCCAGGAAGATCCCGTGCAAACCCTGCGCAAGCTGGGCTGGCACGATGCCCTGGAAAAGGTTGGCGCCGAACAGCCCTACAGTTTCAATTACCGCGGGATCAGTGGCCGGCTGGATCACGCCTTGCTGTCGGCAAGCCTGCTGCCCTATCTGCAGGCCGCGGTCGAGTGGCATATCAATGCCGACGAATCGGAAGCATTCGATTACCGGATCGAGCATCGCCAGCCAGGCTGGTATGCTCCCGATCCCTACCGTTCCTCCGATCACGATCCGCTGATTCTGGTGCTGGATTTCGACCAGAACTGACCTGTCCATGCATTATCCCGACTATCCGTTCACGCCCCGGCGTTTTGAAGTGCGCCCGGGCCTATCCATGAGCTACCTGGACGAAGGCCCGCGCGATGGCGAGGTCGTGCTGATGCTGCACGGCAATCCGTCCTGGAGCTACTACTGGCGCAAGCTGGTGTCGGGCCTGTCCGATCGCTATCGCTGCATCGTCCCCGACCATATCGGCATGGGCCTGTCCGACAAGCCCAAGGATGCCGATTACACCTATACCCTGAGCTCGCGCGTGGATGATCTGGCCGCCTTGCTGGCGCATCTGGGTATCGACGGCAAGCTGTCCCTGGCGGTGCACGACTGGGGCGGCATGATCGGTTTTGCCTGGGCCTTGCGCGATCCATCCCGGATAGCGCGGCTGGTGATCCTCAACACCGCGGCTTTTCCCCTGCCGGCGGAAAAGCCCATGCCCTGGCAACTGAAACTGGGCCGCAACTCGCGTCTGGGCGCCCTGGCCATCCGTGGTTTCAATGCCTTTGCCGGTGCCGCCTCGTATGTCGGCGTGGCCCAGCGTATGCCATCAGATGTGCGTGCCGCCTATGTCGCACCCTACGATTCCTGGGCCCATCGCATTGCTACCTTGCGCTTCGTGCAGGATATCCCGCTGGGTCCGGGCGATGCTGCCTGGCCTCTGGTGGAAGAGGCCGGACAGCGTCTGGGCGAATTTGCCGAGCGCCCGGCACTGCTGATCTGGGGCCTGCGTGATTTTGTCTTCGATGCCCATTTCCTGACAGGTTTCGAGCAGCGCTTGCCCAAGGCGCAAACCTTGATTTTCGATGACGCCGGTCACTATGTGCTGGAAGACAAGGCCAGCCTGATCGTGCCTCGGGTGCGGGAATTCCTCGACGCTAATCCGCTCTGAGAGATGCTTCGGCGGGCAGGCTACAATCCCCGTCATGTTGATCATCGCGCCGAATCTGTCGATCCCCGAAGACGAACTCGTCGAGCGCTTCGTACGTGCGTCCGGGCCGGGTGGGCAGAACGTCAACAAGGTGTCCACGGCAGTGGAACTGCGTTTTGATGCGGCCAACTCGCCATCCTTGCCCGAACCGGTACGGGAACGTTTGCTGGCCCGACGTGACCGCCGTATCGGCAGCGATGGCGTGGTCGTGATTTCGGCCCAGCGCTATCGCACCCAGGAACGCAATCGCCAGGATGCGCGGGAACGCCTGGCGGCCTTGATCGAGGCGGTTCGCCTACCACCCAAGCCTCGCCTGGCGACCCGACCTACGCGGGCATCAAAAGAACGGCGCCTCGACACCAAAAAAGCCCGTGGCCAGCTCAAGCGCGGGCGCAGCAGCCGCTGGAATGACGCTACATGAGGCCGGTCGTGCAGCCCTTGCCGCCCAATGCGCCGCGACAAGGCAATGCTTTGACTCGTGGGTTTGGTCGCTGCCTTCTGCGTCTGGGCGGTTGGCGCGTGGAGGGCCATTTCCCGGATGTGCCCCGACTGGTCATCATCGTCGCGCCCCACTCATCGGCCTGGGATGCCTTCTGGGGTGTGGCCGGGATGTTGGCCCTGGGCGTGCGCATCGAATTCATGGCCAAGGCCGAGGTGTTCCGGGGGCCGTTGGGTTGGTTGTTGCGCCGGATTGGCGGGGTGCCGATCGACCGCAGCCGGGCCCATGGTTCGGTCGAGCAGGCCGCAGCCCGCCTGCAACAGGATCAAGCGTGCTGGTTTCTGCTGGCGCCCGAGGGCACGCGCAAACGGGTGCAGCAGTGGAAGACCGGTTTCTGGCATATCGCCCGCCATGCCGGGGTTCCCGTGCTGTGCGCGCACTTTCATTACCCTGATCGGCGCATGGGCCTGGGGCCGGCGCTGGAAATGAGCGAGGATGTCGAGGCCGACATGGCCAGGATCCGCGAGTACTACCGTCCCTTCATCGGCAAGCGGCGCGGCACGGTGTAAAACGTGGTGTCCTGATTTGGAACCGTGCTCCGTATCCCTGTACAAATCTCATTCTGGAAAATGCCGTCATGAAAAAAGCCCTGGGTGGTTGCCTGGTCGTGGCCTTGTTGCTGCTGGTGGTTGGGGGAGGCGCGACTTGGTGGTTCGTGTTGCGCCCGGCCTGGAACGCCGGCAGTCATTTCATCAGTGCCGCCGGCCAGTTCGCGGATCTGGCCAAAATGGATGGGCAGGTGCGCCAGCGCGGTGATTTCAGCCCGCCTGCCGATGGCCGCATCAGCGATCAGGATCTGAGCCGCTTCATCGCCGTGCAGCAGGGTATCCAGAGCCGGGTCGGTTCCAATCTTGTCACCATCCAGGACAAGTACCAGCAGTTGGCCAAGGAAGCCTCGGCAGAGGGCAAGACCCCGGCCGTGACTGATTTCCTCAATGCCTATGGCGATATCTTCAGCCTGATCCGCGACGCCAAACAGGCTGAAATCGACGGCATCAACCAGCAGGGCCTGTCCCTGGCCGAATACCGCTGGATGCGCTCACGGGTGCAGGCCGAATTGATCCAGGGCCGGATGAATCAGGATCCGGCCAAAGCCGGCGATCTGGCGCCGCGGATCGAGCCGCACCGGGAATTGCTGGAGCAGACCGTGGTGATGGGGATGCTGGGGCTGTAGACAGGCTCAGGCCTGACGTAGCCAGCGGGCGGCATCCAGGGCGTAATACGTCAGGATGCCGTCGGCCCCGGCACGCTTGCAGGCCAGCAGGGCTTCCAGCGCCACCGCTTTTTCATCGATCCAGCCATTGGCGGCCGCAGCCTTGATCATGGCGTACTCGCCACTGACCTGATACACGCAGGTCGGCCGGCGGAAGTGCTGCTTGACCCGGTACAGCACGTCCAGATACGGCAATCCCGGCTTGACCATGACCATGTCAGCGCCTTCGGCCAGATCCAGACCAACCTCGTGCAGGGCCTCGTCGCTGTTGGCCGGGTCCATCTGGTAGCTGTACTTGTTGCCCCGGCCCAGATTGCCGGCGCTGCCCACGGCGCTGCGGAAAGGACCGTAGAAACTGGAAGCGTACTTGGCCGAATAGGCGAGGATGCGGGTGTGGATGAAGCCCTGGTCTTCAAGAGCCTTGCGGATGGCACCGATACGCCCGTCCATCATGTCCGAGGGCGAGAGGATATCGACACCGGCCTCGGCGTGGGCCAGGGATTGCCGGATCAGGGCTTCGATGGTGGCTTCGTTGAGGATGTAGCCGCTGGCATCGATGACCCCGTCCTGGCCGTGGGTGGTGTACGGGTCCAGAGCCTGGTCGCTCATCACGCCCAGTTCGGGGAAACGTGATTTCAAGGCCCGGATGGCGCGCACCACGATGCCGTCCTCGGCCCAGGCGGCCTGGCCATCGGGTGTCTTGGCCGCCGCATCGGGTACGCCGAACAAATCGATCAGGGGCACGCCCAGTTCCAAGGCCTGTTCGGCCACGCGCAGCAGCTCGTCGATGGACAGGCGTTCCACGCCCGGCATCGATGGCACCGGGGCGCGGCCGGAGGCTTCGTGCACGAAGACCGGCAGGATCAGGTCGTTGCTGGTCAGTACCGTTTCGCGCATCAAACGGCGGGAAAAATCATCGTGGCGCATGCGCCGTGGACGGTCGAAGGGATAGCTCATAGTGATGGCCTGGTCTGGATCAGCGGCGCGACAACCAGTCGCAGATGGCGGTCGGCACTTCGTGCTGGGCCCGACTGGACACATAGATGCCGATATGTCCGCCCTTGAAGGCCAGCTCGCTGTAGTCCCTGGTGCCTACCAGCCCTTCCAGCGCGCGTGAGGCATCGGGCGGCACCAGATGATCCTGCAGGGCGTAGATATTGAGCACCGGCATGGTCACGTCCTTGAGCATGGGCGCGCGTTCGCCAACGCGGATGCCGCCCTTGATGAAGCCATTGCCCTTGTAGAACTGGTTGACGAACTGGCGCAGCATCTCGCCGGTTTGATTGGGAGAATCGAAGATCCACTTTTCCATGCGCAGGAAATCCTCGACCTTGTCGGCGTCTTCCAGGATGTCGACAAACCCGGCGTACTTCTGGAAGTTGAGCCGGAACGGCTTGAGCATCAGGTAGGACAGGTTCATCTGGTCGGCCGGGACGTTGCCCAGGGTGTCGACCATCAGATCCATGTCGATATGCTGGATCCAGCGTGAAAGCATGTTGTCCGGGGTATGGAAGTCCACCGGGGTGACCATGGTCACGAGGTTGCGAACCTTGTCCGGATGCAGGGCGCTGTAGCACAACGACAGCACGCCGCCCTGGCAGATGCCGGCCAGGTTGATGGCATCCAGACCGTGGCTGGCGCGCAGGAAATCCACACAGCCGCCAAGGAAACGCTCGACGTAATCTTCCATGTCGAGGTAGCGGTCGGCCTGATCGGGATAACCCCAATCGATGATGTAGATATCCTCGCCGCGTTCCAGCAGGCCACGAACCAGCGAGCGGTTTTCCTGCAGGTCGACCATGTAGGGGCGGTTGACCAGGGCGTAGCAGAGCAAGAGCGGCACGGCATTGGCGCGACGCTTGGGGTTGGCATAGCGGTACAGCACCAGCTTGTCGTCACGGTACACCGCATCCTTGGGCGAACAGCCGAAGTCGACCTCACCCACCTGACGCAGGGTCTGCGGGCCGGCGGCCAGACGCCGCTGCATGTCCACCAGTTCGCGTCCCCAACGGAACGGATCAAGAGAGAAGGGAGCCGTCATTTCGTCGTCCTCGTGCGGGTTGCCGCCGTTTTACCGGTCGACTTGCGTGCTGTTTTGCCGATGGCCTGAGGTGCAGCCACCACGGGAAAAGTCTGGGCCTTTCTGGCTCGGGATTTGGCAGGTGCCTTGGTTGGCGCAGACTTGGCCGGGCTTTTGACCGTGGTTGCGGTTCGAGCCCGGGCGGGTGCCGCGGAAGTTGCAGTATTGGCGGCAGGTTTGGCGGTTTTCGCCGTAGTTTTTTTCGCCGCAGCGCGTGCGCCCGAACGCGCCGGTTTGGTGGCTGATTCGACCGCACGAGTTGCGGCAGGCTGGGTGGCTGTTGTCGTAGTAACGGGCCGTGCCTCCAGTTCCTTGCGCATCCGCCGCAGTTCACGCTCCAGTTGCGCGATACGACGGTGGTCGGCATCAACCTCGGTCCGGGTCGGCAAGCCCAGCGACTGGGCCAGACGATTGATCTGATCAAAGCGGGCCGCACGAACCCGCATCTGGGCATTGCTGAATTGACCCAGGGCAGCGATAAAGGCATCGCTGCTGGCGTGCTCGGCCCAGGCCTGTTCCCCGGCTTCGATCCAGGCATCGAACAATTCGCGCATGGATGTGGGTTGGGAATCCGACCCCGTGGTGCTTGCCAACTGCTCGCGGAACAGCGTCAGGGCTCGCTGCATGATCGTGTTCATCTGGCCGGAAAACACGCGGCTGGCTTCCTGCAGATCCAGTTGCGCCAGCATCGCCTGCTGCCAGCGCTCGATATGCTCGCGCATAGGCCCGACTTGCGGCGTGCTCAGGGCCGCACGCAACCCAGAGGTATCCATGCCGGGAAACGAAGCAGCGTTGCCGGGCCACAGTGTCGCCAGCGATTCCTGCCAATCCTGAAAATCCGTGCCGGCATTGGTGGCACGGGCCGCCAGTTGCTGCCATTGGCCCTGGGCCAGAGTCGACAGTTGCTCGAACAGATTCGAGAACGGACCCGAATCGGACATCTGGGAAAATGGATTGGGCATGGCGCTGCCTGTGCCTGGAAAGCCACCGCCTGCACCCGATCCAAACCAGGTTCCGGGATTGGCCCAGGTGCTCCAGTCGGGTTTGCCCGCGAGTCCGGCTACAGGCCCGAAGCTGGCCAGGAACTCACGAAATTGCCGTGCCCATGCGTCCAGGCCAAGACCGCTCGTGTCGCCACCGCTATTCATCATCCAGAGTCTCTGTGAGGGACCAA
>CAYRJS010000099.1:0-8979 GCA_964424535.1 uncultured Aquimonas sp. | reverse complement strand
TCAGGAATGACGCTGGGTGCCGGGGTTGGCCGCTACGATCTGGGTTCGGAACTGGGTGGCAGCTATCGCGATTACGAGGTTTCTCTTGGGCGCGAATTCGGCCACCTTGACCTCAAATTGTCCTGGTTCGGAACCTCCGGCTACAACGACGACCTGGCCGATTCCCTGGGTGAGCGCAATCTGGCTGGCAGTCGGGTCGTGCTGGCGGCTGGTTTCACGTTCTGAATCCTCTATTCGAGGCCGTGGAATCCGGTCTTGCCAGCGTAATGGCACGATTTCGCCACAAGAAACCATCACGCTTGGCCTATAATTTCCGATTGACTACAGATACGGGAACCCTTGTCCATGCTCAATGACATCAAGCAAGACGCCCAGACCCGCATGGCCAAGTCGATCGACGCCTTGCGTTCGGAGCTCACCAAGCTGCGGACCGGTCGCGCCAGCACGGCTTTGGTGGACTCCATCAAAGTGCAGTATTACGGCTCCGACATGCCCTTGTCGCAAGTGGCCACGGTGGCCGTGGCCGATGCCCGCACCCTGACCATCACGCCCTGGGAAAAGGGCATGGTGGGACCGATCGAAAAGGCCATCTACACCGCCGATCTGGGCTTGGTGCCCAATACTGCCGGCACGGTGATCCGCATCAACCTGCCGCCCCTGACCGAAGAACGTCGACGGGAACTGGCCAAGCGCGTGCATGGCGAAGGCGAGAACACCAAGGTGGCGATCCGCGCCGTGCGCCGCGATGCCCTGCAACAGGTGAAGGAACTGGAAAAAGCCAAATCGATCAGCGAGGACGACGAGCGTCGGGCCGAGGATGAAATCCAGAAGCTGACCGACCGTTTCGTCAAGGATGTCGATGCGGTGGTCAAGGACAAGGAAGACGAATTGATGGCCGTATGATGATGGCCATGCACGCGCTGGAAACAACGGCAGTAGCGGACATGTTCGCAAGCACCGGGGCGATTCATGGCCTTGGCTGACGCGAGCAATGCGGGTATGCAGTCGTTGCCCGAAGTACCAACGCGTGCCTTTGACCCGTGCCCACGGCACGTGGCCATCATCATGGATGGCAATGGGCGTTGGGCCAAGGCCCGTCATCGCCCGCGCACGGTCGGACATCGAGCCGGCGTGCGCGCCGTCAATGCCTGCATCGATGCCTGTCTGGAACAGGGGATCGAGGTCTTGACCCTGTTTGCCTTTTCCAGCGAGAACTGGCGTCGGCCCAAGGAAGAAATCGGGGCGCTGATGCAGTTGTTTCTGCGTGCGCTTGATCGCGAGGTCAGCGAGCTGCATCGACGCGGGGTGCGCTTGCGTTTCATCGGTGCCCGCGAGGATTTTGGTACCGAGATCTCGACCCGCATGACCCAGGCTGAAACCTTGACCCAGGGCAACCGGCGCATGCACCTCAATATCGCCTTCGGTTACGGTGGACGTTGGGATATCACCCAGGCGACCAAGGCTCTGGCCCAGGACGTGGCAACGGGGAAGCTGGCGCCGCAGGATATCGATGAAGCCTGTCTTTCCGCGCGCTTTCCCCTGCACGATCTGCCCGAGCCGGACTTGTTCATTCGCACCGGGGGCGAAATGCGTATCAGCAACTTCCTGCTGTGGCACCTGGCCTACAGCGAACTTTATTTCACCGACACCTTGTGGCCGGATTTCGATGCCGCATCCTTGCATCTGGCGCTGGCCGAATTTGCCCGCCGTGAACGTCGTTTCGGCATGACCTCGGAGCAGGTGGCTGGCGAGGTATCCGCATGAAGGCGCGGGTCATCACGGCCCTGATACTGGCGCCTCTGGTATTGGGCGGCGTGTTGTGGTTGCCGGTCGGTCCGCTGATGGTGTTGGTGGCGGTAGTCTTGCTGCTCGGGCTGTGGGAATGGACCCGTCTGGCCGGCCTGCAGGGCCATGCCGGGCGCGTTTTGATCCTGTTGCTGCATGCCGGCCTGATGGCCTGGCTGGCCCGGTACGGTTGGCCCGAGTTGTTTCCGTGGGTGGCCTTGCTGGGCGTGCTCTGGTGGTTTGTCGCTCTGGCCTGGCTGCGTTGGCCGACCAGGGGCGCCACCGATACCGGCCCGACCCGGACCCTCAAGCTGGCCGTGGGCAGCGTGTTGATAGTGCCGGCCTGGTGCGCATTCGCCTTGCTGCATGCCGATGCCGCGGTCTGGGCCTTGTATGGCCTGTTGCTGGTCTGGGCTGCCGATACCTTTGCGTTTTTTTCCGGACGCCGTTTCGGTGGTGCCAAGCTGGCCCCGAAGATCAGTCCCAACAAGACCTGGGCCGGCTTCTGGGGCGGCCTGTTCGGGGTCGTGCTGCTGGCTCTGGTCATGACTCCGGTCCTGGGCGTTGCCCTTGGGCGCCTGCCCTTGCTGCTGCTGGTAAGCCTGGTTGCGGCCCTGGCGTCGGTGCTGGGTGATCTGTTTGAAAGCCTGGCCAAGCGCCAGGCCGGGAGCAAGGATTCAGGCAATCTGTTGCCCGGTCATGGCGGGGTGCTGGACCGCATCGACAGCCTGCTGGCAGCCTTGCCGGTGTTGGCCATCTGCAAGGAATTGTCGGGCTTGTGAACAGACGTCTGGTTCCAGTCTGGCGTGCGGGCCAGGCCGCTGCGCCGACAGGTCGGTGGCCCGTGGATGAACGGATGCATCACACCGCGCCGTGCAGGGCTATACACTGTCGACCATGATGATTACCCATTACGCAGGCTGGGTCTGGTGGCTGATAGTCAGCCTCGGAATCCTGGTCACCTTCCATGAATTTGGCCACTTCTGGGTGGCGCGTCGTTGTGGCGTCCGGGTGTTGCGCTTTTCCGTCGGTTTCGGGCGGCCAATCCTGCGTTGGCATGGACGTGATGGTGTCGAATACGTCATCGGCTGGATTCCGCTGGGCGGCTATGTGCGCATGCTCGACGAACGCGAAGGCGAGGTGCCGCCGGAGCAGGTTTCCCAGGCCTTCAATCGCAAGAGCGTGTATCAACGCATTGCCGTGGTCTTTGCCGGCCCGGCCTTCAATCTGATCCTGTGCGTGGCCCTGTTGTGGGTCATGTTCATGGTCGGCAAGGCTGATTTCCAACCGTTGGTCGGGCAGGTGCAGGGGGTTGCCGCCGAAGCCGGTTTCACCCGTGATGATCGCATCCTGGCCATCGATGGCCAGCGCATGGATACCTGGACCCACGCCCAGATGGCCCTGGCTACAGCCGCCATCGACCACCGCCCGGTCGAGGTCGAAGTCATGCGCGGCAATGGCGACAGTGCCGCCTTGCAACTTGATCTGAGCAATCTGGTTGGCAAGCCCGATCCGGGCAATGCCCTGCGGGTGATCGGCATCGTGCCGCGCCAGTTTCTGCTCGAATCCAAGGTCGGCGCGGTTTCCGAGGGTAGTGCGGCTGCGGCTGCCGGGCTCCAGGCGGATGATCGGCTGTTGTCGATCGATGGTCACGTCCTGCGCAGTTGGGATGAGGTTGGTGCCGTGGTGCAGGAACGGGCCGCGGCTGATCACCCGCTCCAGGTCGTGTATGAGCGTGCCGGACAGCGGCACGAAGTCCTGATCCAGCCGCGTCTGGATGAATCGTTGTCACCGCCACGCTGGTTGTTGGGCATCGCCGCACCGCGCGGAACGGCTGAGTATGACGCCCTGCTGCGCTATGGCCCGGTTGACGCCATGGGCGCGGCGGTGGACGAAACCTGGCGCCTGACTTCGGCCACGATGGGCATCATCTGGCGCATGTTGCGCGGGGCGATGTCGCTGGAAAGCCTCAATGGACCGATTTCCATCGCCCAGTACGCCAGTGCCTCGGCTCAGTTGGGGCTGGCCTGGTTCCTGTCTTTTCTGGCCCTGTTAAGCCTGAGCCTGGGTATCATGAACCTGTTGCCGATCCCGATCTTGGACGGCGGGCACTTGCTGTATTACCTTATCGAGATGGTCAAGGGCAGTCCGGTCAGTGAGCGCACGATGATCGCAGGGCAGTTCGTGGGCATGGTGCTGCTGGTTGGCCTGATGGGCCTGGCCTTTTACAACGATATCCTGCGCCTGGTGGCGTCCTGATTTTGAATCTGCCAACCCGGTGAAAACCCCTGAGCAAACAATTTCCTTGATGATTCGTGGCCACGCGCACCCGGGGCGAGACATTGACCCGGAGACTGGTCGGGCCGGAATCCTCCTTTCTTCCCTTTTTCGGCAACGCCTGGCGTTGCCATTTGTCCGGATGTCACGATGAAGCGAATTGCCGCCGCCTCCCTGCTTGCCGCGCTGCTGCTGGCCCCAGCCCTGCATGCGCAAAGCTTCGAGCCTTTCACCATCAGCGATATCCGTGTTGATGGCCTGCAACGCATCTCGGCCGGTACGGTGTTCACCTACATGCCACTGGAACGTGGCGAACGGATCGATCAGGCTACTGCCGCACGCGCCATCCGGGCCTTGTTCCGGACCGGGTTCTTCAACGACATCAAGCTGGATCGCCAGGGTGACATCCTCGTGGTCACGGTGACCGAGCGTCCGGCCATCAACAAGATCACCTTCATCGGCAACAAGGACATCAAGACCGAAGAGCTGACCAGCAACCTCAAGGAAATTGGCCTGGCTGAAGGCGAAACCTTTGACCGCCTGCAACTGGATCGAGTCACCCAGGAATTGACCCGGGCCTACAACAACCGGGGCAAATACAACGTCTCGATCCGTCCTTCGGTGACGCAACTGGACCGCAATCGCGTCGATATCCAGGTCGATATCACCGAAGGCCGCGCCGCCAAGATCCGCCATATCAGCATCGTCGGCAATGAAACCTATCCCGAGAAGGATCTGCGTCGCGGTTGGGAATCCAACGTCAGCAACTGGCTGTCCTGGTACCGGCGCGATGACCAGTATTCGCGGGAAAAACTCTCCGGCGACCTGGAAAAGCTCAATTCCTTCTACCTCGACCGGGGCTATGTCGATTTCGACATCGAATCCACCCAGGTTTCGATCACGCCCGACCGGCGCGACATGTTCCTGACCACCAATGTGCGCGAAGGTGAGGTGTATTCCATTTCCGAAGTCATCGTTACCGGCGACACCATCATCCCGCACGAGGAGATGGAAAAACTGGTGCTGGTACGTTCGGGCCAGGTCTTCTCGCGGCGGTTGCTGGAAATCACCTCCGACTCGATGATTTCGCTGTTGGGCAATATCGGCTATGCCTTTGCCAACGTCACCCCGGTCCCGACCGTGGACGAGGAAGGACGTACCGTCAAGATCAACTTCTACGTCGAACCGGGTCGGCGCGTACAGGTGCGGCAGATCCGCTTTACCGGCAATACCCGTACGGGCGATGAGGTGATGCGACGCGAATTGCGCCAGTTCGAAGGTACCTGGTATTCCCAGGCCGCTATCGACCGTTCCAAGGTTCGTCTCAACCGCCTCGGCTTTTTCAGCGACGTGGAGGTGGAGACACCCGCCGTGCCCGGCTCCGATGACCTGGTCGACGTGGTCTTCAACGTCAAGGAAACCACGTCCGGCAGCTTCATGGTCGGTTTCGGTTATTCCCAGTTGGCCGGCTTGATCACCTCGCTTTCGGTGACCCAGAACAACTTCCTTGGAACCGGCAATCGCGTCGGTGTCGCGGCCCAGCGCAACCGCTATTCGGAAGCCTACAACATCAATTATTACGATCCGTACTTCACCAAGGACGGCATCTCGGTCGGCTACAACCTGTCGTACCGGACCCTGGATCAGGGCAACTTCAATATCGCGACCTATTACTCGGACAATGCCGCCTTCCGCGCCATTTTCGGTATTCCCCTGACGGAAACCGATACCGTGGGCCTGAGTTTTGGTCTCGACAGCAACCGAATCCGGCCTGGCTTCGGCACCCCGCAGCCGATCGTCGACTATATCGATGCGCTGGAAAAACGCACCTTCCATTCCTGGCGTACCGAACTGTCGTGGGCGCGCGACTCGCGCAACGCTTACTGGAACCCGACCCGGGGCACCTTGCAGCGGGTTGCGGCTGAGGTGACCTTGCCCGGTTCGACGGTCGAGTACTACAAGCTCTACTACCAGTTCGCCCGCTACTGGCGTGTGCACCGTGCCCTGGTCTTGCTGACTTCGGCCGAAATCGGTTATGGCGATGCCTACAGTGATCGGGTGGTGCGGGAAATCTACGACGATGACGGCGAGCTGGTGCGCACCGTGGTGGCCGAAGGCCTGCCGTTCTTCGAGAACTTCTACGCCGGTGGCGTGCGCTCCATCCGTGGCTTTGAGGACAACACCCTGGGGCCGTGGGCGACGTCCGAATTGAGTTCTTCGTATCGCCAGCCTTTGGGTGGCGCACTCAAGACCACCGGCACGATCGAGGCGATCTTCCCGACCTTGTTCGATACCGAGCAGACCCGCCTGTCGACCTTCATCGACTTCGGCAACGTCTACCGCAGCGCGTCGGACTTCGAATTCCGCGAATACCGCGCCTCCATCGGTGTGTCCTTGCAGTGGCAGGCGCCGGTCGGGCCGATCGTGCTGAACCTGTCCTATCCTTTCCTGAAAGACCGGGATGACCGGACCGAACGCCTGCAATTCTCCTTCGGAACGCAATTCTGAGTAGCATGTCAGGCACGCCAGGGGCACGCCGATCATGCTGCATGCATCCAGACAACTCGATTGCCTGCACCGCTATCAGTGGTTGAAGCTGTGTGTGGCCGTGTGCCTGGGCGCCATGTTTGCGGCCACGGCCTGGGCTCAGAGCGGGATGCGCATCGGCTATGTCGACATGGAGCGATTGCTGACCCAGGCTCCGCAGATTCTGGCCGCGCGCGCCAGCCTGCAACGTGAGTTTGATGCCAGGGATGCCGAGTTGCGCGTGGATGTGGCCCATCTGGCCGAACTGGATCAGCGCATCAAGCAAACCGAAGATGCCGATGCCCGCACCGGGCTGGAACGCCAGGCCGAATCTCTGCGGCGCTCGATCGAGCGCAGTCGACAGAACCTGCGCGAAGAATTGAATCGCCGCGTCGAGGAAGAAACCGACAAGGCCTGGCCGCAGATCAACGAGGCCATCGCCGCCCATGGCCGCGAACAGGGCTATGACCTGATCGTGGTCAGCCCGGTAGCCTATGTCAGCGCCCGTATTGATGTCACCGATGACGTGCTGGCCCGCTTGGCCCGCGAACAACAAGGCCGGCAGCGATGAGCGCGACCTTTGCCCTGGCCGAACTGGCGCAGCGTTTTGGCCTGGAGTTCCGGGGTGATGGCAATCACCGAATCGAGGGCGTGGCCACTCTGGCGGGTGCCGGGCCGGAGCAATTGAGCTTTCTCGCCAATCCGCGTTATCGTCGGGAACTGGCGACGACCCGGGCCGGAGTCGTGGTGCTGCGCGCGGGCGATCTGGCCCATTGGTCAGGGAACGCCTTGGTTGCGCGCGATCCTTACAGTGCCTTTGCCCGGATCGCGACCTTGTTCGAGCCACAAATACCGTTTGTTGCCGGTATCCATGCCACGGCCGTCGTGGCGCCGAATGCCGAAATTGATCCTGCGGCCAGCGTTGGTCCACAGGTCGTGGTCGGAGCCCGCAGCCGGGTCGCTGCCGGTGCCCGTATCGGACCTGGTTGCGTGATCGGCGAGGATTGCGTCATTGGCCCCGATTGCGAACTGGTGGCGCGGGTGACCCTGGTGTGTCGGGTGCGCCTGGGTGCGCGCGTACGCATCCATCCCGGTGCAGTGCTGGGAGCCGATGGCTTTGGTTTGGCCGCACACGAGGGTCACTGGATCAAGGTACCGCAACTGGGTGGGGTGCGGATCGGGGCCGATTGCGAGATCGGGGCCAACACCACCATCGATCGCGGCACCCTGGATGACACCGTGCTGGAAGACGATGTCCGCCTCGACAATCAGATCCAGATCGGCCACAACGTCGTCATCGGCGCCCATACCGCCATGGCCGGCTGCGTTGCCGTCGCCGGTTCAGCCCGGATCGGACGCCATTGCCTGATCGCCGGCGGGGCCGGCATCGTCGGCCATATCGAGATCACCGACAAAGTCACGGTGCAGGCCATGAGTCTGGTCACCCATTCGATCCGCATCCCGGGTGTATATGGCGCCAGCCTGCCGGCACGGGAAGCGCGCGATTGGCGGCGTACCCTGGCCCGGCTCAATCGGCTGGATCAGCCGGACCGGAACCGGTCTGGAACCGGGGAACTACAAGCGCCAGCCGATGCGGGCGAAGCCCCGACCGAGGGCTGAAGAGGCGTGATTGGCTTGGAAGCCGGGCGAGCGCGTGCGATCATGCACGGTCGCTCCAAGGAGACCAAGCCTTGACCAATGAAGCAAGCATCGCTGTCGACCTGCCGGTCGATGTCACCCGTATCCAGGCCATGTTGCCGCACCGTTATCCCTTTTTGCTGGTGGATCGGGTGGTTGCCCTGGATCCTGGGAAAAGCCTCCGGGCGATCAAGAACGTCAGCATCAACGAACCCTTTTTCCAGGGTCATTTCCCCGGTCATCCGGTGATGCCTGGGGTTCTGGTGATCGAAGCCATGGCCCAGGCCGCCGGCTTGCTGACCCAACTGTCTGAGCCTCCGCGTGCGCCAGATGCGGTCAAGCCCTTGTATTACCTTGTGAAAGTGGACAAGGCGCGGTTTTCGCGCATGGTCGTTCCCGGTGACCAGTTGGTGCTGGAAGTGGAGCAAAAGCGCATGCTGCGGCGCATGGGCCTGTATGTCTGTCGCGCCCTGGTCGATGGCCAGGAAGCGGCCAGCGCCGAGATTCTGTGTGCCGAACGGAATCCGTGATGGCTGCCGGGGCGAAGATCCATCCGACCGCCTTGATCGACCCGGCCGCCACGCTGGCGGCTGATGTCGAGGTCGGGCCTTACACGGTTATCGGACCCGAAGTCAGTATTGGTGCCGGCACCCGGATCGGACCGCATTGCACCATCGAAGGTCCAACCCGGATCGGGCGCAACAATTGCATCATCGGCCACGCTGCCATCGGTGGCCTGCCGCAAGACAAGAA
>CAYRJS010000098.1:0-8984 GCA_964424535.1 uncultured Aquimonas sp. | reverse complement strand
GGTCGGCCCAGACTCAAGGCTTCGGCCACGGTGCGACCGAAGGCTTCCGGCTTGTTCGACACTTGCAGCACGGCACAGGCTTCGGCCATGACTTCGCGGATATCGGCGCGCGGTGGTGCCAGCACGACAACTTCAGCCACACCATGTTGCTGCGCCAAAGTCCGCAATTCCTGCGCATAACGCTCACGCCCAGGCTCGATCACGCCTTGCAGCAACAGAGCCACATCCTGGCCTGCCTGGCGCAGACGCGCCAGCAGTTCGATGGCCGTGGCGTGACCCTTGAGACGAGTGCCACGCCCCGGCAACAACAGCCAGGGACGCCCGGCAAGGACGGCATGATCGCGGTAAAACGTCTCGCGCCAGTGCGCATCCGGGCGGTAGTCGCGGACAAAGCGGGCCGGGTCGATACCGCGTTCGATCACGCGCACGCAGGCCGGATCCAGCTCTGGATAATGGGCCAGCACATGTGCCTGCACGGTTTTCGACACGCAGATCACACGCTCGCCGCGGACCATGATGGCGCTGTAGCGACTGACCGAATTGAGCCCGTGTACGGTCGTGACAAAGTGTGGTCGGGGCAGGCCACGCAGCGCCATGCGTCCGATCCAGGCCGGCAGGCGCGAACGGGCGTGCACGATATCGGGTTGGTGGGTTTGAATCAGTTGTCGCAGATTGCGCACATGGCGCAAGGTCAAAAGCGACTTGCGCCCAATATCCAACGGCAAATGGATGCCGCCAGCGGCTTCCAGTTCCGGCACCAACCGGCCACCGGCGGACACCACCAGGGCACGATGGCCAGCGCGGGTCAGGGCCTGGGTAATTTCCAGCGTGGATCGTTCCACACCGCCGGCATCCAGGGCCGGCAACAACTGCATGACCGCCAGTGGGCGCGCCACGTCATCGAAAACCGTGGGCGGAGGCGACCGTCAATCCTTGAGCACGTAGATCGTGCTGCAATACGGGCACTGCACCTCTTTTTCCACCGCGATCGGCAGATACACCCGCGGGTGCATGTTCCATAGCGTCGTGGCCGGCATCGGGCACGACAGGCGCAAATCGGCGTGCAAGTCGGCGCGGGTGACTTCGATGCGCTTTTGGGTAATGTCGGGCGTGACAGCGTTCATGGCTGAAATACGTGCAAAACGGGGATTTTAGCGCGGAACGACGCATGCGTGTTGGCAACCCCACCCGCCGCTCGGGCAGGTGGGGCCAACTTCTTATTCGTCGGTAGCCGGAACAAAGGCCTCGAAGCTGATCGCCAGCTTGACCTCGGGGCCGGTCACCATGGTGTAGGTGGTGACGCCGAAGTCGGGGCGCTGGATGCTGCCGGTGGCATCAAAACCAGCCGCCTGGACCTTGCGCATCGGGTGTTCGCCGACCTTGTTCACCGTGACATCGAAACTGGCCGGCAAGGTCACGTCGCGGATGGTCAGGTCGCCGGTGAGCTTGAGCGAGCCATCTTCGGCCACGTCCACCCGGGTGCTCTTGAACGAGGCTGTCGGGTAATTGGCCACGTCGAAGAAATCATCAAGCTTGAGGTGCTCATCCAGGGCCTGCATGCCAACGGTGATGGTGTCCATGCGGGCGGTGATTTCCACGTTCGACGCCGCCGGCTTTTCCGGATCATAGGTAACCGTGCCTTCACTGACGTTGATGGCACCGGTGATATGGGAAAAGCCCATATGGCTGTAGGTGAAATGGATCTGGGCGTGATCCGGGTCGATGGTATAGGTCGTGGGCGCGGCCAGGGCCGGCAGGACGGCCAGGCTCAATACGGACGCAGCCAGAATCGTCAATTTGGTTTTCATGCGGGTACTCCTTGGTGGGTTGGGTGGATCAGACGATGCGACAGGCTTCGTCAAAGGACAGGCGCGGACTGCGCGGGTGCAGCGAGGCAGAATTGCCATAGCCGATATTGACCATGAAATTGGCACGGACGGATTCGCCGGGGAAAAACTCGGCACTGACCTTGTCGGCATCAAAACCGGACATCGGCCCGCAATCCAGGCCCAGGGCCCGGGCCGCCATGATCAGGTAGGCCCCTTGCAGCGAGCTGCTGCGCAGGGCGATGAATTCCAGGTTTTCCCGGGGCGAACCCTCGAACCAGCCACGGGAATCGACGTGCGGGTACAGATAGCCAAGTTTTTCGTGGAAACGCAGGTCCATGCCGATGATGGCAGTGGCCGGTGCAGCCACGGTCTTGGCCCGGTTGCCCTCGTCCATCAGAGGTGCCAGGCGCGCCTTGGCTGCGGGCGTCACCACGAAGGTGATCCGCGCCGGCAAGGTATTGGTTTGGGTCGGGCCCATGCGGGCCAGATTCCAGATCTGCTGCAACTGCTCGGTGCTGACCGGCCGGTCCAGCCAGGTGTCGCGATGGGCGGCAAAGGTACGCGCCTTGAGAAACAGTTGCTCGAGTGCGGCATCGGCAAGAGGCGAATGGGGCATCAGGTGTTTCCTTGGGTGTTGGACGGGTGTTTCAGGGCAGATCAAAAAGGACGGCGGCCAGGTCGCTGCGGGCCTGTACCCGCAAGCGGCCACCACCCTGTATCGCCAGACCATCACCTGCGGCCAGATCCACGCCATCCACCCGGGCCTGACCTTCGGTCAATTGCAGCCAGGCTCGGCGCGTGGGAGCCAGTTCGTGCGCAAGTTCGGTGCCGGCGGCCAGGCGAGTCAGATAGATGGTGACATCCTGGTCGATACTCAAACTGCCCCCCGAGCCTTGGGCTGAGACCACGGGCAGCCAGACTTGTTCCCGCTCGGACAAGGGAAAAGCTTTTTGTCCGTAGGCCGGAACGCGGTCGCGTTGGCGCGGATGCAGCCAGATCTGAAGAAAATGCACCGGTTTATCCGTCGAAGGATTGTATTCACTGTGCTCGATACCGCTGCCGGCACTCATGCACTGCACCTCGCCAGCATCCAGGGTTTGCACATGACCCATACTGTCGCGGTGGGCCAGGGTGCCCGACAGCACGATCGACACGATTTCCATATTGGCGTGCGGGTGGGTGGAAAAGCCCTGGCCGGGCGCAACGATGTCTTCATTGATCACGCGCAGCGCGCCAAAGCCCATGCAACGCGGATCGTAATAATGGCCAAAGGAAAAACTGTGGCGGCTGTCCAGCCAGGACAGACGGGTGCAGCCACGTTCAGCAGAGGGAAACTTGAGCAGGTTCATGGCCACTATCTTATGGGCCATATTGGCGTACGATAAGACAGATTGATGTCAATTCAATGTTCAACATTACGCAACAATGAGCCATCTACTCAATATCCGCACGTTTTTGCGCGTGGCCGAACTGGAGAATTTTTCCGAAACGGCACGGCAACTGGGCATCTCCAAATCGGTCGTCACCCGGCGCATCCGCGAACTGGAAGACGCCCTGGGCACGCCGATGCTGGTGCGCACCACGCGCCGGGTGCGCCTGACTGAATCCGGTTCCCTGTATCGCCAGCATGTGGCCGGCCTGGTCGAGGAACTGGACGCCCTGGAAACCAGTCTGGCCGACAGCCAGTTGCAACTGCGCGGTTTGATGCGCATCAGCGCCCCGACCGCCTTCGGCATCCATATCCTGCGTCCGGTGCTGGCCGAATTCTTTCGCCAACACCCGGAACTGACCCTGGAACTGGTGCTCAATGACCAACCGGTCAATCCGGCCGAAGAAGGTTATGACATCGCCATCACTGATCGCAGTGCGATTTCCGGTCAGTTCCAGGAAGAACCCCTGTTTCGTTTTGATCTCATTTGCTGCGCCGCGCCGAGTTATCTCAAGGCCCGGGGCACGCCGCGCGAGCCGAATGACCTGCGCACCCACGACTGTATCCAGTACCTGTACAACGACAGCGGCCACGACTGGCGTTTCAGCCGGGGCGAAGAGAGTTTTCGCGTCCTTGTGCATCCACGCATTTCCACCAACTCCGGGGCCGTGATGCGCGATGGCGCGCTGGCCGGTGAAGGCATCACCCTGCTGCCGTATTTTCTGGTGCGCGATGAATTGCGCGAGGGCCGCCTGGTGGAAGTGCTGGCCGGCTACGAATTGCCACAACTGCTGATGAAAGCGGTGCTGCCACGACGCCGGGAAACGGTACGACGCAGTCGGCAACTGGTTGACTACCTGCGCCAGGAACTGGACCAGGCCTGTCCTCGTCGAGGCGCCCTGCGTGCCCTCGATGGGTGAATTGCGACAGCCACCGCAGGTCCTGGCCCTGAGTGATGCCCATGCTGGCAACGCCAATCAGGCCTTGGCCCTGGCTCGGGCCCTGGATGTTCACGCCCAGATGTTGACCCTGGAACCCCGCGCCCCCTGGCGCTGGCTGGCCCCGCATCGTCTGCCCGGCGATCCTCACGCCTTCGGTGACCCATTCCGACAGCACCTGCAAGCACCCTGGCCAGACCTTGTGGTTGGCTGCGGGCGCCAGGCCGGCCTGGCTACACGCCTGCTGCGCGCCGCCAGCAAGGGTGCCTGCCGGACCGTCCAGATCCTTGATCCGCGTATCGATCCAGTCCATTTCGATCTGATCGTGGCCCCGGCCCATGACGGTCTGACCGGTGCCAACGTGATCCAGACCCGGGGCGCGCTCAATGCCATCGATGATGCCTGGCTGGCGGCGGCGAAAACCCGTTTCGGGTTTCTGCTCGACCTGCCCGCGCCACGCCTGACCGTACTGCTGGGCGGCCCCACCCGCGCCCTGAACCTGGATCATGGATATTGGCAGGCCCTGGTCTTGCAGCTTCACGCTTGGTTGGAGGAACACGGTGGCAGTCTGCTTCTGGCCAGCTCCCGGCGCAGCCCGGATTGGCTGAAACAGGCCGCCCGCAGAGCTTTTGCCGGATTTCCCGGACACCAATGGCACAGCTCCAAGGATGGCGAGAACCCATACGCCGGTTATCTGGCCTGCGCCGATGCCCTTGTCGTCACGCCCGATTCGGTCAATATGCTCAGCGAAGCCTGCGCCACCCGGGCGCCGGTATCGACTTTTGCTCCGCACGGGGTTTTCGGCAAGGTCGGAACCTTTGTCGAAGCCCTGCACAGCCAAGGTCGTCTGCACTATCTGGGCGAGCCTGCTCCTGGTTCGCCCGTGGTCCCGCTGCGGGAAACGGCCCGGGTAGCGGCCGAAATCCGCCAACGCCTCGACCTGGCCGGCGCTTGAACACGTTCCTTCTCATCCATGTCCATCACCACTGACACCCTTGCCGCCCGCGCCCTGGCCTGGCTTCTCGATGAGGCCGAGCTACAACATTTAACGCACGAATCCGTGCTGTTTCTGGGTGCCCGCTTCGAGCCGGCCTTGCTTTCGCCACCACGCGGCACCTGGCAGTGCGAACAAGCCCTGAAACCCTGGGCGCAGCAATTGATCGATGTCGGCATCGACAGTCAGGCCCGTATCGACAGCCAGGATCACGCCCTGGTTCTGGTCTTGCCCCCACGCCAGCGCGATGAAACCCGCAGCCTTCTGGCGCGCGCCGTACAGTCTGCGCGTACCGGTGGCGTGGTCGCAGTGGCGGCCACCAACCAGAGCGGTGGACGTACCCTGGCCGATGACTTGCGCGCCCTTACCGGAACGGCCAACACGGCATCCAAATTCAAATGCCGTCTGGTCTGGAGTCGGGTCGAAACAGATCGCATCGACACTTCGACCCTGGCCGCCTGGCTGGCCCTGGATGAACCGCGCTGGCTCGATGTCGAGGGTGAATCCTTCTGCACCCGCCCGGGCTTGTTCGCTTGGGATCGCATCGATACCGCCTCGAAACTGCTGGCCGAACATCTGCCCGATAGCCTGGCCGGTCGTGCTGCCGATCTGGGTGCCGGTTGGGGTTATCTGTCCCTGCAACTGTTGCGCCGCTGTCCCGGCATCACCGCCATCGACCTGTACGAAGCCAACGCCCGCGCCCTGGAGCCGGCACGGCAAAATCTTGCCGCGGCCCTGGGCGAACGCACCGCGCCCCGCTGGGCCGTGCACTGGCACGATGTCACCACGGGTTTGCCGACACACTATGATCTGGTCATCAGCAACCCACCTTTCCACCTTGATCGCGCCGACCAGCCACTTTTGGGACAGGCTTTTCTGGACACCGCCGCCAAGGCCCTGAACCGCAACGGCGAGGCCTGGATCGTCGCCAACCGGCACTTGCCCTATGAAGCCTTGCTGGGCGAACGATTCACCCAGGTCGAACGCATCGTGCAACGCGATGGCTTCAAGGTCATGCGCGCTTTCGGACCCAAACCATGAGCCTGCTCAAGTTGCTCGCCAACCTCGGTTACGGCAGCCGCCGCGAGGTCCTCGCCCTGTTCCGCGACGGTCGTATCACCGATGCCGGTGGCCAAGTGCTGTACGCCGATGATTCAGTAGAGCACGCGCAGGTTCGCTTCGATGGCAAACCTCTGGACCCGGCTCCCGGTCTGGTCATCGCCTTGCACAAGCCGGTCGGTTACACCTGTTCGCATCGTGATGCTTCGCGTCTGGTTTTCGATCTTCTGCCGCCGCGGTTTTGTCGGCGTCGACCGCTGCTGTCGAGCGTGGGGCGACTGGACCGGGAGACATCCGGCTTGTTGCTGTTGACCGATGACGGAACCTTGCTGCACCGGATCATTTCGCCCCGATCCCGGTTGCCAAAATGCTACGAGGCGCGCCTGGCCCAGGACCTGCAAGGTGACGAGGTCGAACGGTTTGCTTCCGGCACCTTGATGCTCAAGGGTGAAACCATGCCGCTGGCCCCGGCGCAACTGGAGATCCTTGGACCTCGCCACGCCCGTCTGGTGGTGACCGAAGGCCGCTATCACCAGGTCCGGCGCATGTTCGCGGCCACCGGCAATGCCGTGACCGCTCTGGAACGCATCGCCATCGGCAGCCTGAAGCTGACCGATCTGGATCTGGGGGAAGGAACCTGGCGGGTGCTGGATCCGGGCGAAGTAGAACGGGTCTTCACCCGGCCCAATGCTGCGCCCTGAAAGCCTACACCGCTTCCAGCCGGGCAAAGGCCAGTACCAGCCACTTGGGACCGGCCTGCTCGAAATTGACGTGCACCCGGGCATGGGCACCGCTGCCCTCGGCTTCCATGATGGTGCCCTCGCCAAACTTGGCGTGATGCACGCGCTGACCGAGGCGAAAACCGCCGGTATCGGTTTCAGCCTGCCAGGTCCCGGCCCGGGTGAGCTGGACGGCCGGGCGCACCAGCGAGATGCGCGGACGCACTTCCCGCAACACCGTTTGCGGAATCTCACGCAGGAAACGCGAAGGCATACCCAGGGTGTCGATACCGTGGATACGCCGTGATTCGGCATAGGCCAGGATCAGGCGCTCGCGCGCCCGGGTGATGCCGACATAGGCCAGGCGCCGTTCTTCCTCCAGACGACCCGGCTCGTCGATCGAGCGCTGGGCCGGGAACAGGCCTTCTTCCAGACCGGCCAGAAACACCAGCGGAAACTCCAGGCCCTTGGCCGCATGCAGGGTCATCAACTGCACGCCATCTTCACCTTGCTCGGCCTGGCCTTCACCGGCCTCCAGCGCAGCATAGGCAAGAAAGGCCGTCAGTTCCGGCAGGTCCTCATCGCCATCGGCGCGGGTGAAACGGCTGGCCACGGTAACCAGCTCATCAAGGTTATCGGTGCGTGCTTCCAGCAAGCCCCGCGATTCGTTGGCGTAATGGGCGTACAGGCCGGAACGGGTTTGCGCGTGGGTGATCTGCTCGGCCAGGGTCATGCCGGCGGTTTCCCGCACCAGGGTCTCGATCAAATCGACAAAGGCCTGCAGGGCATGGCGGGCGCGGCTGGCCAAGGTGGTATCGCCAATCTCCAGCAGCACGGCCTGCCAGAGCGAGATGCCATCGGCGTGGGCGCGTGCCCGCACCTGCTCCAGGGTGCGCGTGCCGATGCCCCGGGTCGGGGTGTTGACGGCGCGTTCGAAGGCGGCGTCATCGTCGCGGTTGGCCATCAGGCGCAGATAGGCCAGGGCGTCCTTGATTTCGGCACGCTCGAAAAAGCGCACCCCGCCGTAGACCCGATACGGCAGACCTTCCCGCACCAGAACCTGCTCGAAGGCGCGCGACTGGGCATTGGAGCGGTACAAGATGGCGCAATCACCGGCCCGTCCGCCGCCTTCGATCCAGGTCTGGATCCGGGTCACGGCATAGCGGGCTTCGTCGTTTTCATCGTGGGCGGCAAACAGATCCAATAGCTCGCCATCAGCGCCCTCGGTCCACAAGCGCTTGCCGAGGCGATCGGGGTTGTTGGCGATCACGGCATTGGCCGCGGCCAGGATATTGGCGGTGGAACGGTAGTTCTGCTCCAGGCGAATGGTGCGGGCGCCGGCAAAATCACGCAAGAAATGCTGCACGTTCTCGACCCGCGCCCCGCGCCAGCCGTAGATCGACTGGTCGTCATCGCCCACCACCATGACGCAGCCGGTGTCGCCGGCCAGCACCCGCACGAAGGCGTACTGGATGGCATTGGTGTCCTGGAATTCGTCGACCAGGATCTGGCCAAAACGCTGGCGGTAGTGCTGCAGCAATTCCGGGTGCCGCAGCAGCATTTCGTGGGCGCGCAGCAAAAGCTCGGCAAAATCCACCAGGCCGGCACGCTGGCACACGGCCTCATAGGCCTGGTAGATACGCAACAAGATATCGGTGGCCGGATGCCCGCCCTGGATGGCGTCGGGCCGTTTGCCTTCATCCTTGCAGGAATTGATGAACCAGCGGGCTTGCCGGGGCGGGTACTGGGTCAGGTCCAGGCCCAGGTCGTTGATGACGCGCTTGACCAGACGCAACTGGTCATCGGCATCGAGCACCTGGAAGGTCTCCGGCAGGTTCGCATCCTGCCAATGCAGACGCAGCAAGCGATGGGCCAGACCATGAAAGGTGCCCAGCCACATGCCCCGGGTACCGTGCTCCATCAAGTCCTCGCAGCGCTGGCGCATCTCCCGGGCAGCCTTGTTGGTGAAGGTCACCGCGAGCACGCCCCAGGGTGGTACGCCCAGCACCTGGGTCA
>CAYRJS010000097.1:2918-9166 GCA_964424535.1 uncultured Aquimonas sp. | reverse complement strand
TTCTTGCGTCCGAAAGCGTCTTCGTTGGGATCCAGCAGCACGCGCAAACGCACGCCACGGTGATGCGCATCCAGCAGGGCGGCAATCACGCCCCGGTCGGAAAGATAGAACACGGCCAGATCCAGGGCTTCACCGGGTTCGGCGGTCTGGATCGTTTCCAGCAGGGCTTGGCGGATGGCACCTTCGCTCAGCACCCGCAGCCGGGCTACGGAGGCATCTGCCGGGTTCGCTGTGACTGGCGAGGGCAAACCGTGCAGGGTCAGGCCGGAAAAGGCGGCGACGGCGGCTTCGCTGTCGAGCACATCCAGGGCGGCAGCGCCGGTGAAATAAAGCGCCACATTGTCGTGGGCACTGCTGGCATCGTGCGGATTGGCCGAGGTGACCAGTGCCTGCCAGCTTTCATCATGATCGACCACCAGGGTCTTGCGGTGGTTGGCGCGAAAGTTCGGCAGGGCCAGCCAACTGCGCAAGGTGATGGGGTCTTTCCCCAGAGGATTGGGCAACCAGCCGGTGCCGGCGCTGTTGCCCAGCCAGGCGCAACACAGGGACCAGGGCCCGGTCCAGGTCGGATTGGAGGCGCGCAGGACATTCAAATCGGTCACGATCACCTGCGCGCCCGCCGCTTGCAGGCGTTCCAGCATGGGCGGATGCAAGCTGCCGTAGGCGGTGTTGACCGGGTCGGTGATGATGACCACGCGCAAGTCCGGCTGTTGCGTCATGCGCGCGAGCAGGGCTTCGCCCAGTTGCCGGCTCAACGGGCGAAAAATATGCTCTTCGGCACCGCTGAAATCATTGAACAAGAACATGTCCAGCAATACCAGATGCCGGGCCTGGCCGATCATGGCCAGGGCCTGGTCAAAGATTTGCTGCTCGCTGTGCCGATTCCCGTCGACATCGACAAAGGTCCGGTCGGCGAGAAAACCCACGGTCTCGATCGCACGCCACGGTGAGGCCACACCCACGCCTTCGGGCAGGGGCTTGCTGACTTGCCAGACGGCGCTGGTCAACCAGACCAGCAGCAGCGTGAACAGGGCAAGACGACGGCGGGAACGCAACATGGACATCCACGATGGCAGATTCAGGGTTTGAGCATGCCACGATTCGGCCTTGCGACGTACACATTGCTAAACTGGGCCATTCCGCTTTGTTGATGCGTCATCATGCAAAAAACCCGTGTCCTGACCGGCATCACCACCACCGGCACCCCGCATCTGGGCAACTACGTCGGCGCCATCCGACCAGCCGTAGCAGCCAGTCGCAATCCGGATGTGGACGCTTTTTATTTCCTGGCCGACTACCACGCCCTGATCAAGTGTGACGATCCGGCCCGGATCGAGCGTTCACGCCTGGAAATCGCCGCGGCCTGGCTGGCCAGCGGACTCGATCCCGAGCACGTCACCTTTTATCGTCAATCCGATGTGCCGCAGATTCCCGAGCTGACCTGGCTGCTGACCTGCGTCACCGCCAAGGGCCTGATGAACCGCGCCCATGCCTACAAGGCCGCCGTGGATGCCAATGTCGGACAGGACGAGGATCCCGATGCCGGCATCACCATGGGTCTGTACAGCTATCCGATCCTGATGGCCGCCGACATCCTGATGTTCAATGCCCACAAGGTGCCGGTCGGGCGCGACCAGGTGCAGCATATCGAGATGGCCCGTGATGTGGCCGCGCGCTTCAACCATCTGTTTGGTGGCGGTCGTGATTTCTTCGTCTTGCCCGAGGCCATGATCGAAGAACAGGTGGCGACCTTGCCGGGTCTGGATGGACGCAAGATGTCCAAGAGCTACGACAACACCATCCCGTTGTTCGAAGGCGGGCAAAAGCAGCTCAAGGACGCCATTGCCCGCATCGTCACCGATTCCCGGCTGCCCGGTGAACCCAAGGATCCCGATGCCAACGCCCTGCTCACCCTGTATCGGGCTTTTGCCGATAGCGAACAGGCCGAGGCCTTTCGTGCCGCCTTGCGCGATGGCCTGGGCTGGGGCGAGGCCAAGCAGCGTTTGTTCGAACGCATCAATGCGCAAATCGCGCCCTTGCGCGAGCACTATGAAACCCTGATTGCCCGACCGGAGCGGATCGAGGATGCGCTGCAGGCCGGCGCCGGCAAGGCCCGTGCCGTTGCCGCGCCTTTGCTGGAGCGCTTGCGCGAAGCCGTGGGCCTGCGGAATTTCCATGCGCTTCCCGTGAAAAAGACGCAGCAACAGAGGAAAAAAGCGGCTTCAGAGCAGCCGGTTTTCAAGCAGTACCGCGAAGCTGACGGGCGGTTTTCCTTCAAGCTGGTTGGCGCGGATGGGCGCCTGTTGCTGCAAGGTGGCCAGTATGCGGCCGCGCGTGAAGCCGGGCAGCGCATTGCCGAACTCAAGCGCGATCCCTCGGTTGTGTTGAGGGCCGACGAAGTGCCGGGCGTGGATGCCGGTATGCTGGCGGCTGTCTTGCAGCGTCTGCGCGAAGAATCCTGATCCCGCATGGTCTTTCTCAGCATCATCCTGTTTACCCCGGTGTTCCTGATTCTGGCGGGCGTGTTTGTGCTGTTTCCGCGCGCTCCCAGCCAGCCTGCACGTACCGTATTCAATGTGTTGTCGCTGGTCATCTCCCTGTCTGTGAGCATTGCCGCCATGCGCTGGGGCTTTCTCAATGCCGATCCAGAAGTTGGACCAATCTGGCGCCAGGTGCTGGCAACCTTGATGGCCTACGGCGCATTCCTGCTGACCCTGAGTCTGGCCTTCGGCTTGCGCCAATGGTGGTTGAATCCGGCAAAGAGGAAGCACCATGACGTCTGATTCTGGTTCTGCTGTTCACGGCATCCATACCCTCGACACCGGATTTCACCGGCCTCGTTTCGATGCCGCCTATCTGATCGTCGAAAACGGTCGTGCCGCCTTTGTCGATTGCGGTACCTCGAATTCGGTACCAGCCCTGTTGCAGGGGCTGGCTGATGCCGGCCTTGCTCCTGCGGATGTGGACTGGTTGATCCTGACCCATGTGCACCTGGATCATGCTGGTGGTGCCGGTGCCTTGCTCGAACATCTGCCCAAGGCCCGGGCCGTGATCCATCCGCGCGGCGCCCCGCACATGATCGATCCTGCCCGTCTGATTGCCGGGGCTACCGCAGTATATGGCGAAGAGGAAATGGCGCGCAGCTACGGCACCATCGTGCCGATCCCCGAAGAACGCGTGGATATCGCCCGCGACGGCCATATCGTCGATTTGGCCGGCCGCAAGCTCGTCTGCCTGGATACTCCCGGCCACGCCTTGCACCATCTGTGCGTGTGGGATGCGGCCAGTCGCAGCGTGTTTTCCGGCGATACCTTCGGCATTTCCTATCGTGAACTGGACTCGGCCAACGATGCCTTCGTCTTTCCCACTACCACGCCGGTGCAATTTGATCCCGAGGCGCTCAAGACTTCGATTGCCCGCCTGGTGGCTCTGGAGCCGGCACGCATCTTCGTCACCCACTTTGGCGCCGTGCAGGATATTCCCCGCCATGCGCAGGCGCTGACCGAGCTCATCGACGCCATGGTCGAAGGCGCATTGCCGCTGATGGAGGCGCCCGAACGTCACATGGCCCTGGCGGCGATGCTGGATGCGCTCTATGTGCCCGCCGCTGCGGCCCACAGCGGCCGCTCGGAGGCTTGGGTGCGCGAGCTGCTGGCGATGGATATCGAACTCAATGCCCAGGGCCTGGGCGTGTGGCTGGATCGACGCAGACGAGCTTTGGTTTGATGTGCATCATGATGCAATGATGTTATGATGCGCATCGAGTCAATTGGGAGAGCGATCATGCGCACCACCATCGATATCCCCGAGCGTGAGCACGCCTTGTTCATGGGCTTGGCGCGTGAACGTGGCACCAGCCTGGGCAAGCTGCTGGTGGAACTGGCGCTCCAAGGTTTGCGGGCACCCGGGCGAGACGTCGAAGAAGCTTCCGCCCATTACCAGGCCGATCCGGAAACCGGCCTGGGCGTGTTTCGCTCCGGACGTCCGGTGGGGCCGGAGGATGTGCGCGCCGTGCTGGATGAAACCGACGCATGAGCCGGCACCTGTTGCTGGATGCAAACGTCCTGATCGCGCTTTTCGACGCCGATCATGTTCATCATTTCCATGTCCGCGAATGGTTCTTGCACCGGTGCAAGGCTTTTGCCACTTGCCCCATTGTTGAAGGTGCCCTGGTGCGCTGGATCGTTCGCATCGAGGGTCAGAACGGCTTTGCTGCGGCAGCGCGGGAGCTGGAAAAGTTGGCGGCCGATCCACGCCATGTGTTCTGGCCTGACCAGGTGCCCTATGCCCAGGTGCGCCGTGATGGTGTGTTTGGCCACAAACAGGTGACCGACGCCTATCTGGCCCAGCTTGCCCGTCAGTTTGACGGAGGCATCGCCACGATGGATCGCGCCTTGGCCGAACTGCATGAGGATGTGGCGCAATGGCTGGGCGGACAAAACAGATAGCGGCTTGCCAAGCTCCTGCCGCCACACCAACGCAGGTGGAAGTCATCCTGAAACAACAACATGGCCTCCAGCCTTCGCTGGGGTGACGATTTGGTCAGAAAATCCCAGGATCAGCGTTGAGTGCTTGCGGATGCGGCAGAGCCGCCAAGGGTTGACTCCAGGGTTGCCGACAGGCGTGCGGCGGCCAGCACGATCTGCTGTTCAGCAATGGGATTGGTGCGTTTCAGATAACCCTTGGGCAGCTTGCCGGGGCGTGCAGGGTAGAGGTTTTCCTGATCCAGCAAGGTGCAGGATGCTTCGGCCCAATCCTCGATATCCAGCGATCCGGGCGCAGTGGCGGCTACGCGTGGGGCAAGACGTTCGCGATAGGCTTTCAGGCCCAGGTCGGCGTATTTGAGGACGTGGTAATCCCAGACCGCGTGCAGGTTGCTGCCTTCATCGCCGACGCGAACCTGGAAGCGATTGCCGCCCCGGTCCGGGCGATTGCCCGCGTGCAGAGGCTGGTGGGCGTCACCGACCAGATGCACGACGAACTTCAGGGCTTCCAGGCGCTGGCTGGCCGGCAGGCTCGCATCGCCTAACTGCGCTACATACTGTGGCAGGGCGGCAATGATGCAGGCGCCATCGCGGCAATCGCGCGAGGCCTGATAGCTGCAGGTTCCGGAGGGAAAGTTGACGTAGTGAAAAGGTCCGGTGTGTTCATAGCCGGGGTTGCTGCGGATTTCATCCGGCCAAGGGGCAATGGTGGCGATATCCGCGTCCGGCTCCAATGCCAGCAGTGCGTCGACTTCGGCCTGCACCGGATCGGACAACTGCGCATAAGCCAGTTGTGCCACCAGACGATGCCCGAAAGCCGACCAAGCCAGGGCCGATGAACTGGCCAGCAGGCCCAATCCCAACACCGCAATTGTCAACACCAAGCGCATTTTTGACTCCACAGGCATGCTGAACCGAAATCCGTGGTTGGATGCTGCCTTGTCGGGAGCAGGCGTGCAATTTCCCTGAACCACGGCCAGGGCAACGGCGCCACCCGTCCCGGATTGTGCATGGGCAGGGCAAGCTGGCACCATGCAGTAGTCCCCCCAACAAAAGGAGAAAGACCATGGGTCTGTTTGGTTCGATCATGGAAAAACTGGGTATCGGCAGTGCCAAGGCTGCACCGGCACCTGAGCCAGTACCTGAAGTGATCTTCGTCGATCCCGCCGATCTGCCGCCCACATCAGCGGCCAAACCCGAAGCTCCGGCCGCGCCGACGCCCATTTCCGAGGTCGATGTGGTGGGTCTGTTGCAGCAAAAGGCCGATGCCAATCCGCAAAAGCTCAACTGGAAGACCTCGATCGTCGACCTGCTCAAGCTGCTCGATCTGGACAGCAGCTTCGGGGCACGCAAGGAAATGGCCAAGGAACTGGGCTGTCCCGACAACCTCATGGGCGACTCGGCCCAGATGAACATGTGGCTGCACAAGGAAGTGTTGCGCCGCATCGCCGCCAACGGCGGCAATATCCCCGCCGATCTGCTGTAAGCACCAGCGCAGCCGGGGCGTCCTGAGGGCCAGGACGCCCCGGCTTTATGCGAAGGTGGAAATGGCTACGGCGCTGATGCTGTCCCAAAGTCCTTGCAGGTATCGCATTCGGGCTGTGTCTACAGGCCAAGTGTGATCATCGATGGCAAGTATGGGCCAGATGCCCCCGGCATTGGCACAAAAGGCGGCATCCAGATCGTCAAGATCGGCAGTGGTGAGACGGCGCTCGCGGCTTTGCCCGTCAGCTGCGATGCAGGCCTCGTGCACCAGCTGACGGG
>CAYRJS010000097.1:0-2818 GCA_964424535.1 uncultured Aquimonas sp. | reverse complement strand
CGCTCGCGGCTTTGCCCGTCAGCTGCGATGCAGGCCTCGTGCACCAGCTGACGGGTGGTGCTGGGTAGAGCTTCGGCCTGAGGCCAGATCAGTGCATCGCCGGCAAAAAAGCCGAGGCTGAAGGTCGCGCCCTCGGAAATTTCCCCACTTGGGCCCAGCAGCACGGCATCGTCGAAGCCCTGTGACAGGGCCTGTCGACGCAGATGCAACAGGTCGAAATTGCCGGCGTGCTTGAGCGTCGGAAATGCATGATCGTGGCGAAAGCTCATCAGGCGGACCGGATCGCGCTGCGCCGGTGCGGGCGGATCGACCAGAATCAGGGTTTCCAGCCGTGCCGGCCCCGACATCGAGCGGGCGCAGTAGTTGCAGGCGCCGATGCTGATGCGCAAGCCGGCGTCCGTGTGTCCAGCCAAAGCCACGAGCATCTGCCGGCACAGCTCGTGACGATCGAGTTGAGCCTCGAACAACTGCTGCGTGGCCGTTTCCAGCCGTGCCAGATGCAGTTCCAGCCCGCGCACTGCGCCATTGCGGACCTGCAGGCTGGTGAAGTGGTGGTAGCCGTTGCGGGCAAAGCGGATCAAGGCCGCCGAATCGGCCGGGCGACCGTCCACAAAGGCCTGGGTCGGCGTCACCATGTCCCGGTGTTGGGCATCGAGGCCCAGGGTTCGGCGGGTGCCAGGGGTTCACCTTTTTGCAGCAGTTCCACCGAGACCAGATCCGGCGAACGTACAAAAGCCATATGCCCATCGCGGGGCGGGCGGTTGATGGTGATGCCCAGGGCTTGCAGGTGGGCGCAGGTGGCGTAGATGTCCTCGACCTCGAAGGCCAGATGCCCGAAATTGCGGGCGCTGCCGTAGTCCTCGGCATCGTAGTTCCAGGTCAGCTCGATTTCCGCCTCCGGACTGTCGGCTGCGGCCAGGAACACGAGGGTAAAGCGGTGTTCGGGCACATCCTTGCGCCGGGTTTCATGCAGGCCCAGGCCTTGGCAGTAAAAGTGCAGCGAGGCGTCCAGATCGCGCACGCGCACCATGGTGTGCAGGTATTTCATGGAGATTCCGTGTGTTGTCGATTTGATACCGGACCAAAGCTTAGCCAGTCCAGGCCGGCTTGGGATCGTCTGGTGAGGATCGTCCGGGCCGAATTCAGGCTGGCAGGTCGTTATCCTTGTGCAGATGGATGCACCTGTTTTCCCTATCGATCCCTTGCTGCCGGAGATTCGCGCCCGGCTTGCGACCCACACCCGTCTGGTGCTGGAAGCTCCACCCGGAGCCGGCAAGACCACGCGCGTGCCGCTGGCGTTGCTGGATACGCCCTGGTTGGCAGGTCGGCGCTTGCTCATGCTGGAACCGCGTCGGGTGGCGGCACGGGCAGCGGCCAGTTTCATGGCCGCGAGCCTGGGTGAAGCTGTGGGCGCGAGGGTGGGCTATCGCATCCGCTTTGAAAAGCGCGTCAGTGCTGCCACCAGGATCGAGGTCGTCACCGAGGGCATCCTGACGCGTATGCTGCAGGACGATCCGGCTCTTGAAGATGTTGGGGCCATCATCTTTGACGAATTCCACGAGCGCCATTTGAACGGCGATCTGGGCCTGGCTCTGGCTCTGGATGTGCAGGCTGGCCTGCGTGAGGATCTGCGGCTGCTGGTGATGAGCGCCACCCTGGATGGGGAGCGGTTGGCGGAATTTCTTGCTGCGTCACGCCTGAGCTCCGCTGGTCGCAGCTATCCGGTCACGATCTCGCATCCGCCGGCACGCCGTGATGAGTCGTTGGCCGTGCAGGTGCAACGCACGGTGCTGGAGGCTTTGTCGCAGCATCCGGGCGATGTGCTGGTATTCCTGCCGGGGCGGCGCGAAATCAGCGAGGCCATGCGCCTGTTGACGCACGCCAATCCCGAGGCCGACGTGCTGGCCCTGCATGGCGAACTTTCGGTCGAAGCCCAGAGTGCCGTGTTGCAGCCGGCCGGCGATGGCCGTCGTCGCATCGTCCTGGCCACCAATGTGGCCGAATCTTCGGTGACCTTGCCGGGCGTGCGGGTGGTGATCGATTCCGGTTTGGCACGGGAGCCCCGGTTTGATCCCAATACCGGCTTTCCGCGTCTGGAAATCGTCACTATCTCCCAGGCTTCGGCCGACCAGCGCGCGGGCCGGGCCGGGCGCGTGGCCACGGGTTGGTGCTATCGCCTGTGGCCGCAATCCCAGCGTCTGGAGGCGGCTCGCCGGCCTGAAATCCTCAGTACCGAACTGACCGGCCTGGCTCTGGAACTGGCAGCCTGGGGCAGTGATGATCTGCGCTTTTTCGAGCTGCCGCCAAAAGGTGCCCTGGCGGCCGGGCGCGATCTGTTGGAGCGCCTGGGTGGACTTGCCGATGGGCGGATCAGCGAGCGTGGCCGGGCCATGCTCAAACTCGGCACCCATCCACGTCTGGCAGCCATGTTGCTGGCCGCTTCACGACCCGAAGATCAAGCCTTGGCCTGTGATCTGGCCACCTTGCTGGAAGCCCGCGATCCTCTCAAGGGCTCGCGCCGTGATGATCTGTTGTCGCGCTGGCAGGCGCTGGCGGCGTTTCGGGCTGGGCGAACTCCGGCAGACGCCTCGCGTTCCGCCCTGGCCAGCATCGATCGCACGGCCCGGCAATGGTATCGACGCCTGGGTGGCGCGCTGCACCCATGTGCCGAGGCCAGCGCCTACCAGTTGGGCGAACGCCTGATTCACGCCTTCCCCGACCGCATTGCCCATCAGCATCCACGCGATCCCGAGCGTTATCAGCTGGCCAATGGTCGCAGCGCCATCCTGGCTCCTGATAGCGCCCTGCATGGCGAGCC